>NZ_JACARN010000094.1:0-26802 GCF_013386605.1 Pseudomonas sp. IPO3749
CTACTTCAGACCATCCCTAGCTCTATTTGTCTGAAAGTACAAAGAAGAGCAATTATCCATCCGTCACGGGAGGAGAAGTTTCGTTCAAAATGTCATTCCTATTTCGCGAACACCATAGAAGTGTCGCCACTTGGCAATGACCATTTTCACCCTCGGCCGGGTGCGTCGAATCCGAAAATACTGAAGAGCTTCAAATTAATAAAATCTAGGTCCTATATGGCGGATTGCAAACTGAGTCGACCCTAGTTTCGTTGATACCGATGAGCGTCCAGTGGTCGCCGAGTTGAGCCGGTCCTTAAAGGCAGCTTTGGGTTGTGGATTCAATCGATGGATGCAACACACTAGATTCTGTGTAGGCAGGAGGAGTGTTGCAGATGAAGCAAAGACCTCGGATCTATTACACCGAAAGCCAGAAAGCGCTGATGTGGGACCGCTGGAAGAGAGGCGACTCTCTCCAGCAAATCGCACAGCTGTTTGAGCGAAATCACTCATCGATACAACGCATTCTGGCCGAGACCGGTGGAATACGGCCGGCGGCACGCTGCCGCTCCAGGTTGGCGCTAACACTGGCCGAACGCGAAGAGATATCGCGGGCCGTCGTGGCGGGGAGTTCGATCCGGTCGATTGCAGCCTTACTCGGGCGAGCGCCATCCACCATTAGCCGCGAGATCAAACGCAACGGTGGCCAAAGATGCTATCGAGCCAATCAGGCTGACCTGGCTGCCTGGGACCGGGCACGGCGCCCCAAGACTTGTAAACTTGCTGAGAACCGAGCAGTGGCTCAGGTCGTGGCCGGCAAGCTCCAATTGCAGTGGTCGCCGGAGCAGATTGCTGGATGGTTGAGATGCGCATATCCAGGCGATACGAGCTATCAAGTGTCACACGAAACCATCTATCGCACCCTCTTCATCCAGGCCCGCGGGGCTCTGAAGAAGGAGCTTTTGGAACATTTGCGGCGTACGCGTGCAATGCGCCGTTCGCGCCATCACACGCAGAAAACGGGCAACCACGGCAGAATTATCGACACCGTTTCTATCAGCGAGCGTCCAGCCACGATTGAAGATCGCGCAGTACCTGGTCACTGGGAGGGTGATCTGCTGTGCGGCAGCAGGAACAGCCAGATCGCGACCCTCGTCGAGCGCCATACACGCTATGTGATGCTGGTTAAGGTCGCGGGTAAAGATACCGAGACGGTCATCAACGCGTTGATCAAAAACGCACGCACGTTGCCGCAGGAACTCTACCGATCACTGACCTGGGATCGAGGCAAAGAGATGGCCGACCATAAGCGCTTCACTGTGGCGACCGACATCAAGGTCTACTTTTGCGACCCGCAGAATCCTTGGCAACGTGGGACGAATGAAAATACGAATGGCCTATTGAGGCAGTACTTCCCCAAGGGAACCGACCTGTCTGCCTACTCGCAAGCCAAGCTCAATGCAGTGGCAAGGCTGTTAAATGAACGCCCACGGAAAACCCTAAACTACGAAACACCGGCTGAACGATTTAGCCAATCTGTTGCGTCGATCAGTTGAATCCACAGTCGACTCCTGCCATTCGTCAACATCAACCCCTAATCAGCGAATCCCCAGGCGCTTGGCCAGACGCGAGAGATTGGCCCGATCCACGCCCAGTTCACGTGCTACTTCCACCCACTTGCCTTGATGGCGTTCCAGCGCTTCGTTGATCAGGGTCTTCTGGTAGATATCCAGTGACTCCTTGAGGTCGGCGCCACGTTTGGTTGGCTCGCTGGTTGGCAGCGCCTGTTGTTGCTCGTCCTTAGTCTCATGATCCAGATCCAGCACGTTTTCTTCGATGGTCAGGATGCGGGGGCGTTCAGGTTGCGCGGACAAGGCCTTGAGCGCCGCACGACCGATCAGGTGTTCCAGTTCGCGCACGTTGCCCGGCCAGTGGTAGTCAAGCAGCGCCTTTTGCGTGCCAGGACTCATGCGCAGACTGCGCAAGCCGAGGCGGGCGCGGTTGTCCTCAAGGAAATATCCGGCTAGCAAGAGAATGTCGCGCCCTCGTTCGCGCAACGGTGGTACCACCAGCGGATAGACACTCAAGCGGTGGTAGAGGTCGGCGCGGAAACGCCCGGCGCGTACTTCCTCGGCGAGGTTGCGGTTGGTGGCGGCGATGATCCGCACATCGACCCGGTGCTCACGGTCGGAGCCGACCCGTTGCAATTGGCCGCTCTGCAATACCCGTAGCAACTTGGCCTGCACTGGCAGCGGCAGTTCGCCGACCTCATCGAGGAAGATCGAACCTCCGTCCGCCAGTTCGAACTTGCCGCTGCGCTCGCCCACGGCGCCGGAGAACGCGCCTTTCACATGGCCGAACAGTTCGCTCTCCACCAACATTTCCGGTAGCGCCGCGCAGTTGAGGCTTATCAATGGCTTCTGTGCCCTGGGCGAGTTGAGGTGAATGGCTTCGGCCACCAACTCCTTGCCGACTCCGGTTTCACCGGTGATTAGCACGGTGAGGGCGCTGTTGCCCACCAGCAGGATTTCTTGATGCAGGCGTTTATGGCTGGCGCTCTGGCCGATCAATTCCCGTGGCCGACGCCCGCCGGCGGCGCGTTTGTACACCTCGGTCAGTTGTCGCTGGTCCTCGACGTTGCGTGCCAGCAGATTGATCCGTTCGCTGGCCATCACGGTGGCGGCGGCCAGGCTGGCAAAGGCTTCGAGGTTGTCCAGGGCGACGCTGCCGAAGCTCGACGGGTCAAGGGAGTCGAGGGTGATCAGGCCCCAGGGCTTGTCCTGCAGGTAGAGCGGGCAGCCGAGGCAATCGTGCACTTCCAGATGACCCGGGTGGCCGTCTACCAGACCGTCATAGGGGTCGGGCAAACCGCAGTCGGTGGCGAAGCGGGTCGGTCCTTTGTTTTCCAGCAGCAGCTTCAGGCGCGGGTGTTCCTCGACCTTGAAGCGCCGGCCCAGGGTGTCGGGGCTCAGGCCTTCGACGGACAGCGGGATCAGCACATCGCCTTCCAGCTTCAGCAGCGCCACCGCGTCGCAGGGCAGCAGCTGCCGCAGGGAGTGCAGCAGGCGGCGATAACGTTCTTCATCGGGCAGTTCGCGAGATAAATCGGCCACCAGGGGAATTAGTGCGAGCAGCAACGGAGAGGTCATAACGACTCCTTCTTTGTCTTAATGACATCTATTTTGTGTTGTCGAATAGACGCGTTTTATTTTCATGTCATTGATATTTAACAAAATTAAATGTGGCACGATTAATGGAGTAACCCTTGCGAAACAACGCTATCACGCAAGGAGAACCTAATGAAATCGCTACCCGCAGTTTTCCTCCTGCTGTTGGCCACGCTGTTCCAGTCGGTGCAGGCCGCCGAGGTGCTGGCCGTGCAGAGCGACCACAAGGCCGGTCAGGTGTTCGGCGGCCTCGCTGGCGTGATGGCCGGCGCCGTCGCCGGTGGCCCGCTGGGCGCCATTGCCGGTGCAGCCCTCGGCGCCTTGTTGGGTGGCGAAGCGCAAGAAAGCGCCGGCCTCGGCGAAGCGTCCTATCGGGTCAAGACCGACAGTGGCACCGAGCAGGTCGTGCGTAGCCCCGGCACAGATTTTCAGCCTGGCGATCGGGTGCTGTTGCGCGCCAATCGCCTCATTTACCCCGAACAGCAAATCCACTAGGAGATACCCATGATCACGTCCCAACAACGCGCCCTGGTTAAAGCCACCGTCCCCCTGCTGGAAACCGGCGGCGAAGCGCTGACCAGGCACTTCTACGCCATGATGCTCAGCGAGTACCCCGAGGTCCGTCCGCTGTTCAACCAGGCTCACCAGGCCAGCGGCGACCAGCAACGGGCGCTGGCCAATGGCATCCTAATGTACGCCAAACACCTGGATCACCTGGAAGCGCTCGGCCCGCTGGCGGGCAAGATCGTCAACAAACACGTGTCCCTGCAGATCCTGCCGGAACACTACCCGATCGTCGGCACCTGCCTACTGCGCGCCATCCGTGAAGTGCTGGGCGCCGACATCGCCACCGACGAGGTGCTGGAGGCCTGGGGCGTCGCCTACGGCATTCTCGCCGACCTGCTGATCAACGCCGAGGAGGGCATGTACGCCGCCAACGCCGAGGCTCCGGGTGGCTGGCGCGGGTCGCGGACCTTTGTGCTGGTGCGCAAGGTTGCCGAGAGTGAGGAGATCGTCTCGTTCCACTTCGCCCCAGCCGACGGCAAGCCGGTCCTGGCCTACCAACCGGGCCAGTACATCACCTTGCTGCTGGACCTGGATGGCGAGCAGGCGCGTCGCAACTATTCGTTGTCGGCGTCCAGCAACGGCATCGAGTACCGCATTAGCGTCAAACGCGAGCCTGAAGGGCGGGTGTCCAACTTCTTGCACGACAAGCTGCAAGAGGGCGATCGCATCGAGATGTTCGCCCCGGCTGGTGATTTCGTTCTGCGCGAGTCGAGCAAACCCCTGGCGCTGATCACCGCCGGCGTTGGCATCACGCCGACCCTGTCGATGCTCGAAGCGGCCCAGGCCAGCGGCCGGGCGATCACCTTCATCCACTGCGCGCGCAATGGCGCCGTGCATGCTTTCCGCGACTGGATCGAAGAACACGTGAGCAGAAACCCGGCTCTTAAACGCTTCTTCTGCTACAGCGAGCCGCGCGAGACGGATCAGGGCGATGCCACCGGCTTCCTGACTCGCGAGCGTCTGGGCGAATGGCTGCCCCAGGACCGCGACCTGGATGTCTATTTCCTCGGTCCGAAACCCTTCATGGCGCAGGTGAAGAAACACTTGGGCGATCTGGGGGTGCCGGCCAGCCAATGCCATTACGAGTTCTTCGGCCCAGCCAGCGCGCTGGAGGCCTAATCCGCGCTTCAGGACGGGCGCTTACGAGCAAAGAGAGGTGATCAAGATGCTGCGTTATTTCGATTCGCCACTGCGGGTGCTGAGCCTGGGCAATAGCCTGTTGCTGCTCGGTCTGGGGGTGTTGCTGCTGGGCATCCTGCTGGCGTACTGGCTCGACCAGCGCCTGCCTTTGCTCGTGCTTGTCCTGGCACATGGCATGACCATTCTCGGTCCGACACTGATCAAGATTGGTTATGTGATGCGCCTGTTGTCCCAATACAAACTTGGCAATGATCGCGGGGTACTCGCCCATGCTTTCTGAAGTGCCTCGCGTCGGTTCCGGCCTACCGCTCTGGCGGCTGGCCTTCCGGCCCTTCTTTCTCGCTGGCGCGCTGTTCGCCGTCGCCACGATCACGCTCTGGGCCGCCTACCTGTACGGTTGGTTGCCGAGTTGGACTCCGGCTGGAGGGGGCGTGTCCTGGCACCGCCATGAGATGCCATTCGGCTTCGTCAGCGCCATCGTCGCCGGTTTTCTGCTGACCGCGGTGCAAACCTGGACGGGTAGGCCGGGCCTCTCGGGCAAGCCGCTGGTGGGGTTGTTCCTGCTCTGGCTGGTGGCGCGACTGGCCTGGTTCGTCGCCATGCCGGTGCCGCTGTTGGCACTGTTGCAACTGCCATTTCTGCCGGTGCTGGCCTGGCTGCTGGGTCGTCAGTTAATCGCGGTACGACAACGCCACAATTACCCGTTGATCCTGGTGCTGGCGCTGCTCGCCTCCTGCCAGCTGCTCAGCCTGTACGGCTTGGTCGGCGATAACGACGAGTTGCAGCGCCGTGGCGCCCTGGCCGCCCTGTGGATGATCGCGGCGTTGGTGGGGGTGATCGGTGGGCGAGTGATTCCGTTCTTCACTCAGCGTGGCCTGCAACGGCCCCAGCCCTTTGCCGCGCATCCACTCAAGGATCGTCTTGTCCTGCTGGCCTCGATCGCCATCGCCGTGCTGACCGCCGCCGGTTTGAATCAAAGCCCGTTGCCCTGGCTGGCGCCGCTGTTCCTGCTGGTGGCGATTCTGCACGGCTGGCGCCTGTGGCGCTGGCGAGATAGACGGATCTGGGCGGTGCCGTTGCTCTGGTCCCTGCACGTGGCCTATGGCTGGTTGCTGCTGGCGGCCTCGGGCATGGCGCTCTGGCACCTGGGCTGGTTGCCGCAGGCCAGCCTGGCCAGCCACGCGCTGGCGGTCGGAGCCATGGGCGGGTTGATTCTGGCGATGTTGGCGCGGGTCAGCCTCGGTCACACCGGTCGCCCATTGCAGCCGCCGGCGGCAATTAATCTGGCGTTTATCGCCTTGCATGCCGGGGCGTTCTGCCGTGTGGTGCTGACACCGCTGTGCAGCGCCGGCCTCTGGCTCTCGGCGTTGCTCTGGGTGCTCGCGTTTTCGATTTTTCTCTGGCATTACGCGCTGTTCTTTCTGCGGCCACGGGTGGATGGGTTGCCGGGCTGAAGCAGTACGGCCAACCGGCCGTCAAACGATCGCTGCGTATAGATATTCGAATGGCTGCGCCTGGCCGAGGCTGTGTAAAAACATTTTGAGCGCCGAGCACTGATCGTTTTATGATCAATTTCGGCGTTTCCTAACGAATTCTGAGCATCCCAACCCGGTCAAATTCCAAAGATTTCGCGTAGCAACGCCAATCACGAATTTCAGCGGGAGTTTTTACACAGCCTGGGCCGAAAGTGGACGCTGGCTTGCCCGTCACACTAGCTTCTTCTCACCTTGACGAAGTCGCCATCGATAAGATCGTCCACATCAAGATCCTGGGCACAGTTGTCGGAAATACTGAAGTGGTTCGGGATGAAGCTATGCTCGCGGACAGTGTTTTCCTTCACCCGCACGAAGAACGCTTTCAGGAAGTCGGGCAGCCCAAACGGCGACTCTTCGTGGCCGCTGCAGTAGCGGAATCCTGTGCGGCGACCTACCACGGCTGTTGCGCTGCTGGCGTGATCGCGCATTGTTGTTGATTGACCTCTGGCGGATTTTTCGTACTGATGAGTTGTGCCGCCTGCGCATCGAACACATCCAGGTCAGGCCGGGGGGAGGGTATGCAGCTATTCCTGCCCTGGAGCAAGGACGACCGCGACAACCAAGGTAAGACCTACCAGGCGCCTGCGCTAACCTGGCTATGTCCGGTGCAGACCTATAGCGCCTGGATCAGCGTGGCGGGCATTGCGCGTGGTCCGGTGTTTCGCAGTATCGACCGATGGGGCCGCCTGAGCGAGCAGGGGCTGCACTCGCACAGTATCACTCCGTTGTTGCGGTCTGTGTTGAAGGGCGCCGGGCGTCCACCGAGGTGTACGGCAGTCACTCGTTGCGGCAAGGCTTTGCCACATAGGCGACGCGCTGCGGTTGGGATCAGAAGTCCTTGATGAGTTATGCCGGCTGGCGCGATGCCAAGTCGGCATTGCGCTACGTCGCGGCGACAGGAAGCTTCGCAGGGCATCTGGAAGTGTTTGCCAGGCACTCGATTTCGGCGGGCGCCGTACCCTATGAGAACGGCTAGCTTAAAGTGTTGGTGAGGAAATTGGCCAGAAAGAACTGTTGGTGGCACGGAACCGAGAGATCGCTAGTTCGCAAAGGAGCTTACGCACGAAGGGGGTTAATCCACATCATGCCTAAGATACTTTGCAAAATATTTCATAGGCTCTAGGATGGCACCCAGCTAGGCCGGCTTCGGACATGGTCTACGCATAACAATAAATGAGTTGCCGTGCCCCGCACGGTTTTGAAGGTCGGCGCTGCCCTGCATGTCCACATCCCATACCCATACCATTTTTGCCGAGAATTTTTTTCGCTCGAATGCAGAGCTGTTTGTGCCTTTCCTGGCCGAAGTCGGCCTGGACGAGCGGATTCTGCATTCCCCGGAAGCGGAAATTCCGCTGGCCCGTTACGTCGAGTTATGGGAAATCCTCGGGCGCAAGGTAGAGCCTTCTATCGGCCTGCGAATTGGCATGCAGACTGGCAGCAGCGCTCTCGGTGCCTATGGTCACGCGGTACGCAGTGCTCCGACCATGGAGTTGGTGCTGCGCTGCCTGAGTCATTTCATTGTGGTGTTCAGCCAGGCCACGCGGGTGGATATGGCCGAGGATGCTCAGCGAGTCAGCCTTTCTTACCAGATCACCGACCCGGCGATAGTGCAGCGTCGCCAGGACGCCGAGTTCTCGCTCGGTATCGCCCTTAGCCTGTTGCGTGAAGTGACTCAGAATGCCGAACTAAAACCGCAGCGAGTGGATTTCGAGCATCCGGCTCCGACTGATCTGACGGCGTATCGCGAGCTGTTCCAGTGCCCGGTGCACTTCAACCAGCGGGACAATCGCCTGTATTTTCCCCGCGAATTGATGGACATGCCGGTGCGTACCGCTGACCCTCGGTTGTTCCAGGCGTTGGAGCCGTTCCTTGAGCAGCAGCGGCAGAGTAGGGCGGCAGCCACCGATCTGCTCAGCCGGCTCGGGCACCACATCGCCAGCACCTTGAGTAGTGGGGGAGCTAGCCTTGAACTGGTGGCGAAAAGCATGGGCATGGGCCCGCGTACCCTGCAGCGGCGGCTGGCGGACCATCAGGTCGAGTTCAGCCAGTTAGTCGAGGAGGTACGTCGTTCGCTGGCACAAGCCTATGTGACGCAGCCCGAATACAGCCTCACCGACATAGCCCTGTTGCTCGGTTATGCAGAGGCCAGTTCATTCAGCCGCGCCTTCCGACGTTGGACGCAGCTAACCCCGCAGCAATATCGCAAGCAGTCCCGTTCGTCTGTGGACTGATAACGCCGGGCTAGCAGCAGCGGTCAAGCATTCCGATGTGTATTGGCAAGCCTGTTTGCTCCCCGCGGTAGTTTCCCTTCTCCTTCCCCAGATGTGCAGGCCCAGGCATGTCCACGTCTCTGGCACCAGCGAGTTGCTGGTTCCCGGCAGTTGACGCCGGGTGTCATGAACTCTGACGTGAGTTGTCAAGCCCGCATCGATACCTCCATGTAGCTTTGCGCTTTGAGGTGGGCAATGACCTTTCCCGGCCGATGCCTGATTGCACGGCCGTTCTTTTGCCCTTGGCTTCGCCTGGCGCGCTAACCGCGCCTCGGTCGAACCGGCCTACGCCTGATCTGTACTCCGCCACAGTGCCTGGTGCTGTGGCGTTCCTGCATAAAAATTCCAATAGGAGTAAATCGCGTGGATAACCACTTCAAGCTATCCCTGCTGTGCAGTGCCTTGCTGGCGCTGTTCGGGATTTCCAGCGCCCAGGCGGCGACCTCGGCCGACCTGGCCAAGCTCGGCAACGAATTGACCCCCTTCGGTGCGGAAAAAGCCGGCAACGCCAGCGGCAGCATTCCAGCCTGGAACGGTGGTTTGACCCGGGCTCCGACCGGCTGGAAGCCGGGCCACGGCGACCCATACGCCAGCGACGAGCCGCTGTATTCCATCGATGCAAAGAATCTCGCCCAATACCAAGCGCAACTGCCGCCCGGCCAAGTTGAATTGATCAAGACTTACCCGGGCTACCGGCTGGACGTCTATCCGACCCATCGCAGCTGCACCTTCCCGGATCAAATTGCCCAGCGCACCAAGGAGTTCGCCGCGCAGAGCAAGATCGGCAGCGATGGCTGGCGCCTGGAACAGGCCGCTGGAGCCGCGATTCCCTTCCCGGTCCCGCAGAGCGGCATCGAGGTGATGTGGAACTACAAGCTGCGCTACATGGCCACGGGCCGGCGCGCGCAGTATTCCCTGCTGGTCCGCGAGAAGGGCGGGGCGCTGTCCGAATTCAAGCAATGGGCCAACGAGTATTACCCCTACAACGACCCGGCGGCCAAGAGCCCGGCCGATGTCGGCAATATCGGCGGCAAGCAGCTCTACGACGTGCTTACGCCATCCTCGCGTGCCGGCGAGATGTACCTGGTGCACGACTACCTGGATAAGCCACAGGACTCCTGGATCTACTTCCCCGGCCAGCGTCGCGTACGCCGCGCGCCGTCGTTCGCTTACGACAACCCGATCGCCGGCACCGACAGTCTGTACTTCGTCGACCAGATCAACATGTTCACCGGCGCGCTGGACCGCTATGACTTCAAGCTGGTCGGCAAACAGGAAATGGTCGTGCCGTACAACTCCTACAAGCTGGTCGACAAGGCCAACAAGTACGCGGACCTGATTGGTCAGGACTATCTCAATCGCGACGTGCAGCGCTACGAGCAGCACCGCGTCTGGGTAGTGGAAGCAACGGTGAAGTCGGACAAGCGCCACTCCTTTGCCAAGCGCGTGTTCTTCATCGATGAGGACAGCTGGGCTGTGCTGCATGTGGACATGTACGACGCCAAGGGCAACCTCTGGCGCGTGCAGGAGGGCAGCCTCTGGGCCAACCCGCAGACCCAGTCCTGCACCGGCTTCGAGTATGTGAGCTATGACCTGATCGCCCGACGCTATATCGCCGACGCCTTCACCCAGGAAGGCGAGGTGCTCGACCTGACCGCCGGACTCGAAGGGCGGGTCAGCGACAAGATGTTCAACTCCAACGAACTGCGTCGCCGCGGCGAACGCTGAGTCCGGTCAAAGGAAAAGCTCATGCACAATAAAAACAAAGGCGCGGCCCTCGCCGCGCCGGGCTTCTCGCGCACGAAAAACAGCCTGGCCCTGGCGGTGATGGCCGCCTCCAGCTTGGTGTGGATGGAGCCGAGCCATGCGTTCCGTTTCGGCTCGGAAGAGGGGATCTCCGGTAGTCTGGACTCGTCGCTGTCCTACGGTTTCGCCCAGCGCCTGGAATCGCGCGACTGCCATATCCTCGGCGGCGACAGCGGCGGCTGTAACAACGGTGCCGACACCGAACTCGGTCAGTTCTACAACCTGAGCAAAGGCAATGGCTACGCCAATGCCGATATCAACTACACCAACGCCGACGACGGCAACCTCAACTACAACAAGCACGATGTGTTCTCCGAGGTGCTCAAGGGCACCCACGAGCTGAGCCTGAAGTACGGTGACGGTTGGAGCGCACTCGGCCGGGTCAGCTGGGCGAAAGACTTCAAGATGGACAACACCCGGCGCACCGAACTGGATAACGACGCCAAGCGTGAAGCCACCGAGCGCCTCGACCTGCTCGACCTGTGGGTGGCGAAAAGCTTCGACCTTGGCGAGATGCCGGCCAAGGTCAAGGTCGGCAATCAGGTGATCAGTTGGGGCGAAGAGATCTTTGTGACCGGCGGGATCAACCAGATCAACGCCATCAGCCTGCCGAAGTACCACACGCCCGGTACCCAACTGAAGGAGGTGTTCATTCCGGCGCCGATGGCCTCGTTCAACGTCGGGCTGACCGATACCCTCAACCTCGAGGCCTACTACCAGTTCAAGTGGAACGCCTACGGCATCGACCCGGTGGGCACCTACTTCTCGACCGCCGACGTGGTGGGCGAGGGCAACCGGCCGATCTACTACTCGACCAGTTATGTCGACGGCATCCTCGGCGCCGGCACTTGCGCGGCGATCACGCCGACAGGCCATTGCGGCGAGCCGCTGATCAGCGGCCTGGACGACGCCACCCTGATTGCCAACGGCCTGGCGATTCCCTATGGCGGTGAGCGCGAAGCGAAGGACAGCGGCCAGTACGGCATAGCCCTGCGCTGGACGGCAGAGCAGATCGAGACCGAGTTCGGCTTCTTCTACCAGCGCTACCACGACAAGCTGCCGTTCGTTGGCTACACCGCGATCAGCAACCCCGATGCACTGGTGGTCGACAACTACTTCATCAATTACGGCGAAGACAAGGATCTGTTCGGCCTGTCGATGAACACCATGGTTGGCCCCGTGGCGGTCGCCGGCGAGCTGTCGTACCGGCCCAACGACAGCGTCGGCATCGACCCGACGGTGCCGTTCGGTGCGGCCTTCACCGGTCAGTTCAACGAATTCAGCGTGTTCGATGCCGGCGTTCACAACGGCTTCATCGAAGAGAAGAAGTGGCAGCTCGACGTGAACGCCATTTACACCTTCTCGGCCAGCGATCCGCTGGGCTTCATCCCCGCCAGCCTGGGCGCTTCCGATGGCTTCTTGCTGGCCGAGGCGGTGGTTACCCACTACCCGGATCTGGATACCTCGGGCGAGACGCCGTACTTCCTGCCCGACTACTCGCTGCCGGACAAGACCTCTTGGGGCTATGTCACCGAGGTGGGCATCAACTACCCGAACGCCTTCGGCACGGGCATCACCATCACTCCGCAACTGGACTTCGCGCATGACGTCAATGGCACTACGCCGAACGCGCTGCCGTTCGTCGAGGGGCGCAAATCGCTGACCAGCTCACTGTTGTTCAACTACCGCGACCGCTGGAAGGGCGGCCTGCAGTGGGTGCAGTACTGGGGCGGTGGCGACAACAACCTGGTGGCTGACCGTGACTTCCTGAGCGGCAACATTTCCTACTCGTTCTGACCGCAGGAGCAGGACGGGTTATCCCGTCCTGCGTTCTTCGCTTCGTAATATCTGGAAGGGTGTGATCATGCTGGCTTCCCTGGTGCTCGGTCTCGAGCGCTTCTTTTTCCGTCATCGTCTGGCCACTCTCGGCGTGCTCGCCGCCATCACTCTGGTGATGGGAGCGTTCGCCGCGCGCTTGGAGATGTCGGCCGGTTTCGACAAGCAGCTGCCGCAGCAGCACGAATTCATCAAGACCTTCAACCAGTACCGCGACGTGCTATTCGGTGCCAACCGCATCATCGTCGTGCTGCACGCCAAGAGTGGCGACATCTGGAACAAGGAAGCGCTGACCAAACTCTACGACCTGACCCAGACCCTGTTTTTCATGCCCGGCGTCGACCGCCGCACCGTGACCTCGCTGTGGACGCCGAACACCCGCGCGGTGCAGATCACCGAGGAGGGCATGAAGGCCGAGGACGTGGTCGGTGGCGATGTCACCGTCGGCACCCTGAACGACCAGGCCATCGTCGGTATTCGCGAGCGCACCATCATCGGCGGCTTCGTCGGCAGCCTGGTGGCCAACGATTACTCCGGCGCCATGGTGGTGGCCGAACTGGCCGACCCCGATCCACAGACCGGCAAGCGTCTGAACTACCTGGAATTCAGCCAGCGCCTGGAAGATCAGGTGCGCGCCAAGTACGGTGACGACAAATACGAGGTGCAGATCATCGGCTTCGCCAAGCAGATGGGCGACATCGGCGCTGGCGCCACCTCGGTGATGGGCTTCTTCGCCCTGGCCTTCCTGCTCACCGTGCTGGCGGTGTACTGGTATACCCGCTCCTGGGCGCTGACCTTCCTGCCGCTATGCTGTTCACTGGTCTCGGTGGTCTGGCAGTTCGGCACCATCACGCTGCTCGGCTTCGGTCTCGATCCGCTGGCGATCCTGGTGCCGTTCCTAGTGTTCGCCATCGGCGTGTCGCATGGTGTGCAGCAGGTCAACTTCATTTCCAAGGAAGTCTGCGCCGGCACCAATGGCATGACCGCCGCTCGGCGCAGCTTCAGCGGCCTGCTGATTCCCGGCACGCTGGCGCTGATCACCGCCTTCGTCGGCTTCGCCACCCTGGTGCTGGTGCCGATCCCGATGATCCGCGAACTGGCGATCACCGCCTCGGTCGGCGTGGCCTACAAGATCATCACCAACCTGATCATGCTGCCGGTGCTGGCCAGCTACTTCAGCTACGACAAAGCCTACGTGGCGCGCGTCGAGTGCCTGCGTCACTGGCGCGACGGCGCCATGCAGACCCTCGGCCGTCTCGCCGAAACCCGCAACGCGGCCATCGGTGCCGTGTTGTGCCTGGTGTTGCTGGTCATTGCTGTGTGGCAGAGCCAGGGCCGGCATGTCGGCCACGTACTGCCGGGCGCGCCCGAGCTGCACATCGATTCGCGCTACAACCAGGATGTGAACAGCGTGGTCAGCCACTTCGGCCTCGGTCTCGACCTGTTCACCGTGGCGGTGGAAACGCCGAAGAACGGCTGCTACCAACACGACGTTATGGCCTACGTCGATCGCCTGACCTGGTACCTGAGCAACGTGCCGGGCGTGTTGTCGGCACAATCGCTGCCGGCGCTGACCAAGCTCTCGGCCTCCGGGGTCAACGAGGGCAATCCGAAATGGGCGGCGCTGCCGGTGGACGAGTTGACGATCGGCGAAGCAGTGCGCCAGGTGCCCGAAGGGCTACGGCTGTACAACGCCGACTGCACCTTGCTGCCGATCAACCTGTACCTGGCCGACCACAAGGCCAGCACCCTGAAAGCCGTGGTGGAAGCGGTGCAGCAGTACCGCGCCGATCACCGCATGGACGGCGTCACCGTGCGCCTGGCCAGTGGTAACGCCGGGGTGCAGGCAGCGACCAACGAGATCGTCGAGACCTCCGAGCTGCCGATGATGCTCTACGTCTACCTGACCATCGTCCTGCTGGTGTTCCTGGTCTACCGCGATTGGCGGGCGATGGTCGCCTGCTGCGTGCCGCTGACCCTGGCTACCTTCCTCGGCTACTGGTTCATGAAGGAGCTGGACATCGGCCTGACCGTCGCCACCTTGCCGGTGATGGTGCTCGCCGTCGGCATCGGCGTGGATTACGCCTTCTACATCTATAACCGTCTGCAACTGCATCTGGCCGAAGGGCAGGACATCGTCAGCGCCTTCAAGCTGGCGCTGCGCGAGGTCGGCGTGGCGACCATCTTCACCGCCATCACCTTGTCCATCGGCGTCGCCACCTGGTCGTTCTCGGCGCTGAAGTTCCAGGCCGACATGGGCCTGCTGCTGACCTTCATGTTCATGGTCAACATGCTCATGGCGATCACCCTGCTGCCGGCCATCGCAGTGATGCTGGACGTGCTGATTCCGCGTCGGGGGCCAGTTCGCGCGCCCCTGATCGCGCACTGATTGGAGGGACGCGAGATGTCCAAGAAAGACTTCACCCCCTTGCGCCTGCTCCTGGCGACTGCCTTGCTGGCGGGCGCCGGCTTGGTCCTCAGCGGCCATGCCGCCGAGCCGGCCCCGGCCATGCGTCTGGCTCAAGCTCAACAGGCGCCGCTGATTGCGGTGGGGCACGCCGGCCAACGGCTGGTTGCCGTCGGCGATCACGGCGTGATTGTGCGCTCCGCCGACGGCCAACACTGGCAGCAGGCCAAGAGCGTGCCGGTGGACAGCCTGCTTACAGCGCTGAGCTTCGTCGATGAGCGCAGCGGTTGGGCCGTCGGCCATGGCGGCGTGCTCCTGCACAGCGTTGATGGCGGCGAGACGTGGGCCCTGCAACAGCGCCTTGAAGAAGAACCGGTGCTGCTCTCGGTGTGGTTCGAGAACGCCCGTCACGGCATCGTCGTCGGTGCCTACGGCTATGTCAGCGAGACCCACGACGGCGGCCAGAGCTGGCAGCGTCTGAGCGTCAGCGCGGAGGGCGACGACTACCACCTGAACCAGATATTCGCCGGGCCGGACGGCAGCCTGTTCATCGCCGCCGAGGCGGGCAATGCCTACCGCTCACGCGACAACGGCGCGACCTGGGAAGCGCTGGACACCGGCGCCAGCGGCTCGCTGTGGAGCGGCACCACGCTGCGCGACGGCCGCGTGCTGCTGGTCGGCATGAGCGGGCGCGTGCTGCTCAGCGAAGATCGCGGTGATTCCTGGCAAGAGTTGGACAGTGGCAGCGAGGAGGCGATTACCGCTGTGGAGCAGTTGGTTGATGGCCGCGTGGCGCTGGTCGGCAATGGCGGGTTAGTGAGCATCGCCGATGCCGGCCTGCAGCACTTTCGCGCCGAGGTTCGTGCCGACCGTTTGAACCTCTCCGCGTTGGCACCACTGGCTGATGGTCGACTAGTGGTGCTCAGTGCGCAGGGCGTGCTGCAGCAGGACCAGTCGGTGCGCTAAGCAGCTTGGGATCTGGCGCCGCGAATGTTGCTTGCGCTGGCGTGTCACCAGATGTCCGGGAATCTGTCGCGCGGTGGCAAGCCGGCGGAAGCTCCGATTTTTACACTCCGAACTGTTGTTCAGGTGTCACCTGGCAACTTCCTTTAAGCGATTGGTGTGAAATCGATGGAAGCCCTTTTTATGCTGATGCGTCCGGTCCGATATCTGCTGTGCTGCGGTCTGTCGTTAACCGCTTTGGCCATGCCTGCCGTGGCGCAGATCCAGCCGGAGCAGGCCTATGTCGAAACTCTCGGCGACCATAAGGACCAGAACTGGTTCTGGGTGTGGGGCAACAACGCGCCGAACATGGTCGATGGTCGCGCCTTTCTGTTCGATGACCAAGGCAAGAATCTCGGCCAGCTGAGCACCGGGATGTGGTTCAACAGCCTGGTGCCTTCGCACAAGCGCGATGAGCTATACGCCACCGAGACCTATTTCAGTCGCGGCACCCGTGGCACTCGCTCGGACATGATCACCGTCTACGACGCCAAGACGCTCAGCCCCAAGCGTGAGATCCAGATTCCCTCCAAACGCATGACTTCATTGATCAGTACCGGTCTGAGCGTGCTGTCGGATGACGAGCGTTTCCTGCTGGTCCACAACTTCACCCCCGCACAATCGATTTCTGTCGTCGATCTGGAGAGCAACCGCTTCGTCGGTGAGGTGGGCACGCCCGGTTGCGCCTCGATCTACCCGGCTGGTCCGCGCGACTTTTATTCCATTTGCGGCAACGGCGGCTTCCTCCATCTGCGGCTGGACGAGCATGGCCGAGTCAGCCTACAGGAGCGCAGCGCGCCGCTATTCGATCCGGTCAAGGACCTGCTGCTCACCACCGCCTCGCGCCAGGGCGACACCTGGTACTTCGTCTCGCAGCAAAACCACGCCTACGGTGTGCAGATGAATGCCGACGACATCAAGGTCGCCAAGCAGTGGTCGCTGCTCAGCGATGACGAGCGTGCCGACGGCTGGGGCATCGCCGGCAACCAGGGCACCGCGCTGCATGAACAGAGTGACCGGCTGTTCGTGTTGATGCACCAGGACAAGCCGGAGAACTATCAGAAGCCAGGCACCGAAGTCTGGGTCTATGACGTGAAGACCCAGAAGAAAATCGCCCAGATCGAACTCAAGGAGCAGAGCACCGCCATCGGTGTTAGCCAGGGCGAGGAGCCACGGCTCTACAGCGTCGACTGGATTGTGCCAATGCCGTTCCTGTTCACCACCTGGATCTACCTCACCGAGGGCGAGGCTGGCCTGATGCCGCTGCTGCGCCAAGGTATCAACCTGTATGACGCAGACAGCGGCGAGCATCTGCGCAGCATCGGCGATATGCCACTGGGCTACATGAATGTGGTGCAGCCATGGTGATCGCCTATCTCCATGACCCGCTCGTGCACCTGGCATCGAGCCTGGGTCTGGCCGCGCTGCTGGGTGGCGCGGCGCTGCACAAGTTGCGTGATCGGCAGCACTTTACCCAGGTACTGAGCAACTATCGCCTGCTGCCTACCCGGCTGACTGGGATGCTGGCGCTGGCGTTGCCGCTGCTCGAACTGTTGGCCGCCGTGGGCCTGTTGCTGAGTACATGGCAGCCGCTGGCCGCTGGACTTGCCGCTGGCCTGCTGGCGCTCTATGCCGGCGTGCTGGCCGTAAGTGTGCGGCGTGGCACGCCCATCGATGACTGCGGCTGCCACTTCGGCAGCCGGCGCCAGGCGCCAAGTGCGGCCCTGGTCTGGCGCAATGTGCTGCTGACCCTGTTGGCGCTGAACCTGACGGTGCCGATGCTCGCGCGTCCGCTGAATTGGTTCGATGTCGTCACCTTGGGTTTCGCGCTGCTCGCCGGCGCGTCCCTTTATCTGCTGGCGAATGTCCTTATCGCCACCCGTACTTCCCTGCGAGAGCTGTGACTCCTATGAATCATGCCCTGATTATTTCCAGCATTTTCGGATGGCTGGCGACCCTAGGCCTCGCCGTCGCCGTGTGGGCCCTGGCTCGCCAGATCGGCCTGTTGCACGAGCGCATCAAACCAGTCGGAGCTCTGTCTCTGGGCAAGGCGATCAAGGCTGGCGAAACCGCGCCGAGGTTCACTCTGCCGAGCCTTACCGGCGGCTCAGTGAGCCTGGGTGGCGTCAATCCCCTTGGCCAGTCCACCTTGCTGTTCTTCCTCTCCGAGACCTGCCCGGTGTGCAAGACCCTGCTTCCGGTGCTCAAGTCGATCCGCACCCAGGAGCGTGCTCGCGTGCGCGTGGTCCTGGCCAGTGATGGCGATGCTGCGCTGCACCAAACGTTCATCGACACTCATCGGCTGCAAGGCTTTCCCTACCTGCTGTCGCAGGAGGTCGGCATGGCCTACCAGATCAGCAAGCTGCCCTATGGCGTGCTGATTGACGCCGCGGGAACCGTGGTCACCCACGGCCTGATCAACACCCGCGAACACCTGGAGAGCCTCTTCGAGGCCCAGGCTTTGGGTTACGCGTCGATGCAGGCCTATCAGGCCGCTCAATCCATAAGCGACAACTCCCTCTACAAGAAGGTGCACTAAGCATGGCGATCAGATGGTTAGATGAGGCCGCCGAGCTACTGACCCGGAAAACCGCCCGGACTACCTCACGCCGCAGTTTCCTCGGCGGTCTGGGAACGCTGCTGGTTGGCGCCGGGGCCGCCACGCTACTGCCGGTGTATCGCAATTCGGCGTTCGGCCAGACGACCGTTGCCGAAGAGGGCGACCCGAACAGCTGCGACTACTGGCGACACTGCGCGATCGACGGTTTCCTCTGCGGCTGCTGCGGCGGCTCGTCGAATAGCTGCCCACCGGGCACCGTGCGCTCGGATATCACCTGGATTGGCACCTGTCGCAACCCCACGGACGGCAAGGACTACGTCATCTCTTACAACGACTGTTGCGGTAAGTCGAACTGCGGCCGCTGCATCTGCCAGCGTGACGAGGGCGACACGCCTGTCTATCGGCCCCAGAGTTCCAACGACATCAACTGGTGCTCCGGCAGCCAGGCCGACATGCCCTATCACTGCTCGTTGTCGGTGGTGATCGGAGTGAAGGAGTAAGGCCATGTCGGCGCGGATTTTTTTCGCCAGCACTCTGGCACTGCTGACTCTGGTATCGGCCGCTTCGCTGTCGGCCACCGAGCAGCGCCAGTTCGACTACATGGTCAACTGCCAGGGCTGCCATCTGCCCGACGGCAGCGGCAGTCCCGACCGTCAGGTGCCGTCCTTTACCGGCCATTTGGGCAAGTTCCTCAGCGTTTCCGGTGGCCGCGAGTACCTGGTGCAAGTGCCAGGCTCGGCGCTATCTGGTTTGTCCGACGAGCGCCTGGCGGGGGTATTGAACTGGATGCTTGGGGCGTTCAGCGCCGAGCAATTGCCTGCCGATTTCAAACCTTATACCGGCGCGGAGATCCGCCTGTGGCGGGAACATTCACCGGTCAATATCGATCAGGTTCGCAACGAGCTGCTGGAACGCATCGCCCTCCAAGAAGAACAACAACGCACTGGAACGCATCCGCATGAAGATAAGCATTAGTTTCGGCCTGTTTTTGCTCGCCGCCTCCATCACGGCGCAAGCCGCCGAAGCAACCCCACCAGCGCAGTTAGCCACCTGCAGCGCTTGCCATGGCGCGAAGGGTGAAGGCAATGCCGTGCTCGCCGCTCCGCGCCTGGCCGGCCAGCAGGCCAGCTATCTGGCCCAGCAATTGCGCAACCTGAAAGCCGGCAAGCGCGGCTATGACCCGCAGGACCAGGCGGGTGCGCAAATGCGTACGGTCGCCTCGACCCTCAGCAGTGCGGAGATCGACCAACTCGCCGAGCACTACGCCGCCCAACGGCTGCCGTTGACGCCCGCCGTAACAGTGGCTGACAGGAAGCAAGGGGAGGCGCTGTATCAAAGCACCTGCGCCGTCTGTCACGGCCCGAATGCCGAAGGTTATGCACACCTGAAGACACCGAACCTGCGGATCCTCGGCGACGGGTACATCGACAAGCAGTTGACCAACTACGTGCGCGGCCTGCGCGGTAGCGATTCACATGCGGACCAGTTGGGCGTCTGGATGCGCGGCATTTCCATGCAGATCGACGAGGCCGTCGGGCGGCAGTCGATCATCGGTTACATCGGCAGCCTGCCAGCGAATCCGTAAGCCGGCCGGGCGCTGGCAGGCGTCCGTGGCGAAAGAGGTGTAGGGCACCGACAGGCCGCGTTGCTCCCGGACGCGGGAGCCAAGAGGCGCGGCCAGTCGTCTTCACGAAAGGAATGGAAGCTATGTTCGAGTGGTTCTCCCGGTTGTCGCTACGGGCCAAGTTGGTGCTATTCAACGGTCTGTTGCTGGCTCTGATCACCCTGGCCCTGGTGGCCCTCGGGGTCACCTCGGCGCTGCGCGGTCAGCGCCTGGTGGCCGAACGCATTGAGCCTTTCGTGCTCGGTGCGGTGCAAGGGCGGCTGAGCGAGGCACTGGCCGGCGAGCTGGCGCAAATCGGCGACAGCTTCCAGTCGCTCCACGCCCTCGGCGAGATGCTCTCCCATCAGGTCGCCAGCCATATCGAATTGGCCAAGGAGCAGGGACTGTACGCAGAGGAACGGGTCGCACTGGATCGCGACGTGCAGACCGCCCTGGAAGTCAGCCGTGACAGCTATGCGGTCTATGCCGTGCTTGAGCCGAATGCCTTCGACGGCGCCGATGCCGCGTTCGGCGGGCGCAGCGAGGAGGCCAGCAACGAGAACGGCCGGCTCGCCACCTTCTGGTCGCGCGATGTCCAGGGCAAGCCGAACCATGCTGTGGTCAGCGAGGCGCAGCTCACCGATAAGCAGACCAACCACTGGTACCGTTGCGCCCTGGAGCGCAATGCCCTTTGCGTCCTGGAGCCTTACAACTACGACTTTCCCGAGGGCAGCGTGGTAGTCAGCACCATTGCCGTGCCGGTGCAGGTGGACGGCAAGGCGGTGGGGATGGTCGGCTTCGACATGCGTCTGGACTTTATCCAGAAGCTGCTGGAACAAGCCAACCGGCGCCTATTCGATGGCCGTGGTGAATTATTGCTGGCCTCCGAGGAGGGAGTGATTGCCGGCTATAGCGGTGCGCCGCAGCGGGTCGGTACGCCGTTGGCCGAGGCCGATGGCCTCGACCTGCAACAGTTGCGCGAGCGCCTTAAGAACGGTCATTCGCAACTGGAAGTGCTTGCGGATGGACGCCTTCAACTGATCCTGCCGACCTCTTTGGCCAGCGGCAGCACCTGGATGGTGATCTACCGCGTCGACCAAGCCATCGCCAGCGCCGACGCGCTGACTCTGTATGCCGACCTGGAGGCAAGCGCGCACAAGACCGGTTGGCGCCAGGCAATCGTGGCGACGCTGATCGCCGGCCTGGCGTTGCTGCTGATGGCCTGGTTATGTCGCCGCGCGCTGGAACCGCTGCTGCGCATGCGCAGTTTGATGGAGGACCTGGCCAAGGGGGATGGGGATCTGTCGGTGAGTCTGCCGGTACTGGGCCAGGACGAGGTCGGCGCGCTGGCGGCTAGCGTCAACCGCTTCGTCGCCCGTCTGCGCGAGTTGTTGTTGGAGGTACGCAACTCGCAGCGTCAGGTTGGTGAGCGCTCCCAAGCCAGCTTCGAACTGGGCCGCGCTTCGGCCGAACGGCTCGGTCGCCAGCATGGCGATATCGACCAGGTGGCGACTGCGATCAACCAAATGGCCGCCTCGGTGGACGAGATCGCCCGCAATGCGGCGACCACCGCGGCCGCCGCCCAGCGCTCGCACGGCGCGGCGCGGCAGAGCGGCACGGTGATCCAGCAGGGCGCCGCCGAGGTGCGTCGGCTGGCCGAGGAAATCGGCCAGGTACAGCGGATCACCAGCGAGCTGGACGTGGAATCGGCACGCATCGCCGAGATCATGGTGCTGATCCGTGGCGTCGCCGAACAGACCAACCTGCTCGCGCTCAACGCCGCCATCGAGGCGGCGCGGGCCGGCGAGCACGGCCGTGGCTTCGCTGTGGTCGCCGACGAGGTACGCGCCCTGGCGGCGCGCACCCAGCAGTCCACCGCCGATATCGAAACCATCGTCGAGACCATCCAGCAGGGTACCCAGCGTGCGGTGGCGGCCATCGCCCGCAGCCGCGAGCACCTCAGCGGCAGCGTGGCGCAGGCCGATGCGGCCGAACTGGCGCTCGAAGGCATAGTCGGCGCGGCGGGGGAGATTTCCGACCTGGCCACGCAGATCGCCGCCGCGGTGGAGCAGCAGAGCGCGGTCACCGACGAGCTGAACCGCAACATTTCCTCCATCGGCCAGATGGCCGTGGAGCTCAGCGACTTGGCCCAGGCCGGCGAGCGCGAGCAGGCCGAGGTGGCAGCCCAGATGGACGTGCTCGGTCAGCAGATCGGCCGCTTCCGGCTCTGAGTGAGGTTTTCCCTTCTCCCACAAATGGGGAGGGGAGTTGTAGCAAGTGTGTTCAACCAACAGGGAGTTACCCATGAAGACTGGTTTTGTTTGGCATGAGCGTTACATGTGGCATGACAACGGCAGCGCAGCGGTGGTGGTGCCGACCCAGGGGCAATACCAGCCCGATGTGCACCTCGAGAACCCTGAGACCAAACGGCGCCTGAAAAATCTGCTGGACGGCTACGGCATCACCCGCCAGCTGCTGGACCTGGAGCCCGAGCCTGTGTCGCTGGAAACCCTCAGCCGGGTGCATTCGCCGGCCTATATCGCCAAGGTCCGCGCGCTCAGCAGCGGCACCGGCGGTTCTGCCGGCGAGTTCGCCCTGGTTGGCCCGGGCAGTTACGAGATCGCCTTGCTGTCCGCCGGCGGCGCGCTGTGCGCAATGCGCGCGGTACTCGACGGCGAATGCCGCAACGCCTACGCCCTGTGCCGGCCGCCAGGACACCATGCCGAACCGGAACAAGGCATGGGCTTTTGCCTGTTCAACAACGTGGCCGTGGCCATCGAGCAGGTCCGCGCAGAAGGGCGGGTCAAGCGCGTGGCCGTGATCGACTGGGATGTGCATCACGGCAACGGCGCCGAGGCGATTTTCTTCGACAACCCGGATGTGCTGACCATTTCTGTGCACCAGGAGGGGCTCTATCCGCTCGGTCGCGGCGGCAGCGAGGTGACTGGCGGCGAACGCGCTCCCGGCTCGAACCTGAATATTCCCTTGCCAGCCGGCGCCGGCAGCGGCGCCTATCAGTACGCATTCGAGCAATTGGTGATCCAGGCTCTGCAAGGCTTCCGCCCGGAATTGATCGTGATCGCCTGCGGTTTCGATGCGGCCGGTCTGGACCCAATGGGGCGAATGCAGTTGTCCTCCAGCAGCTTCCGCTGGATGACCGAGCAATTGCTGGCTCAGGCGGAACAGCTCTGTGGTGGGCGTCTGGTTGCCATTCACGAAGGCGGCTATTCGGCGTCTTATGTGCCGTTCTGCGGCGCGGCGGTGATCGAGGCGCTGAGCGGTATTCAGTCCGGCTTGGTCGATCCAGTCGGTTTCGTTCTCGATGCCCAGCCCGGTCAGGTGCTGAATGCCGACCAGCGCCAGCGCGTCGATGCCATTCGTGGCGAGCATCCGCTGTTTCAGTGAGACGGACGCAACCTTGACATCGCATTGCGATGTCAAGGTTTAGACGGCGCTACCATTTCTGAGACGTACTGCTGCGGTCTATCCAAGTCTGCAAGGGAGCAAAGCGTGAACAGCTCAATCGTGCAAAGAAGAAGGCTGGGTTTGCTTGGCTGCGGCCTACTATCCGTGGGTCTTGGCGCAATGCTGAATGTGGCTTCGACACAGGCCGCCGAGCAACCCAACATCGTGGTGGTGATGGTCGATAACTACGGCTGGGGTGAGCCCGGTGTGTATGGGGGCGGCGCGCTACGTGGCGCACCGACGCCGAGGATCGACCAGCTGGCCGCCGAAGGTATTCGCCTGCAGAACTTCAACGTCTAGGCGCAGTGTACGCCGAGCCGTTCGGCCTTCATGACCGGCCGCCATCCAATCCGTTCGGGAACGACCAAGGTGCTGTGGGGCATGCTTTACGGCTTGGTGGGCTGGGAGCGGACAATTGCCGAGCTGCTCTCCGACAGGGGTTATTCCACCGGAATGTTTGGCAAATGGCACCTGGGCGTCAGCCCGGGCCGTTATCCCACCGACCAGGGCTTCGATGAGTGGTACGGCATTCCCAACACCTCCGACGAGTCCGAATACACCACGCAGTTCCAGTATGACCCCAAGGTCGGCACCCATCCGGTGATCATGCAGGCCCGCAAGGGCGAGACGCCGCAAACTGTGGAGGACTACGACCTGCCGGCGCGGCGCGAGATCGATGCCGAACTGGTCAAGCGTTCCATCGACTTCATGGAGCGCAGCGTCAAGGCTGACAAACCGTTCTTCGCGTTCGTACCGCTGACCCAGCCGCACCTGCCGACACTGCCGCACCTGGATTTCGACGGCAAAACCGGTGAGGGGCCGTATGCCGACGTGCTGGCCGAGATCGACCACCGCACCGGCCAACTGCTGGAAGCCGTCGACCGTCTGAAAATTCGCGACAACACCCTGTTCATCTTCACCTCGGACAACGGCCCGGAACGCACTGAGACTTGGTATGGCAGCGCCGGGCCCTGGCGCGGGGAGTACTTCACCATCCTCGAGGGTTCATTGCGGGTGCCGCTCATCATGCGCTGGCCGGGCAAGGTGGAGGCGGGCAGGGTGAGCAACGAGATGGTGCACATGGTCGACATGCTTCCGACTCTCGCCCGCGTCGGCGGAGCCGAGGTCCCGGCGGACAGAAAGATCGATGGCGTCGATGCGCTCGATTTCTTCACCGGCAAGCAAGCCAAGTCCAACCGCGAAGGCTTCCCTGCGTTCAATGGCGAGGAGTTGTATGGCTACAAATGGCGCAACTGGAAGATGCATCTGTGGGAGCTGAACGATATGTATGACATACCGAAGAAGCTCAACGTGCCGCGCCTTTACCACCTGATTCAGGACCCCAAGGAACAGTTCGACATCGTCGCGAAAAACACCTGGGTACTACCGGTGGTGACAAAGCGAATTGTTAGGTTCAACAAGTCGCTGGTCGAGGAGCCGCCAATCCGCCTGGGTACGCCTGAGCCTTATAGTCCAGTCAAGCCGGCCGGGCAGTAGATTGTCAGTTTGGCTATCTACCCAGGACTGTTGAACTGACAGATTAAGAGCGTATATCCGGGCCAGCGCGCGCTTTCGTTTTGCTAGATCAGTCCGCTGGCCTTGGTTGCTACGGCCGCTTGGGCGCGGCTATCGATTTTGAGTTTGCAGTCTATGGGCAAACCTTTCTCGACCTGAGCAAGGAGCCCGTGGTGTTCCAGCTACTCGATATCGGCACACGCTCATGGGTATTGCATTGCATGGACGACTACAGCGTCTGCGCTATCGATTCAGGGACGTGATCGATGTCCGCTTTTGGCCCAGAGTGTGTAAAAACGCAGCCAGCGTTTCGTAATCTACGGATTGTTAGTTTTCGGTGGACTAGAGGCCTGTACAGGCTTCTAACCTATCGAATTGGCCTTGTGGGTCTATTCCGCAAAGAACCCGCTGTACCCACTCAGAACGCCGATAAAAAGGCCACAAGCCTTAGGCCTTGATTGCCTTCATCAAGGCATCACTACCCAAAATCTTCATGACCCGTTTCAAGTTGTAGGCGAGCACATGCAAGCTCATTTCGGTACTGACTCGATGCAGCGTCCTGGTCAGGAAATGGGTAGCGCCCATCCAGTATTTGAGCGTCCCAAACGGATGCTCAACGGTTTGTCGGCGGACGCGCATCATCTCCGGTGCATGATCCAGGCGGCTCTGCATCTTTTCCAAAACGGCTTCATGTTCCCAGCGTCTGACACGCCGTTCGTTGCTGGGCGTGCATTGCGCTTTCAGTTCACAGCTCTGGCACGCCGAGCTCCAGTAGCAATGCATCGACAGTCCCTTTTCAACGCTGGAGAAACGCCAAATCAAGCGCTGCCCTGCTGGGCAGCTGTACTCGTTGGTTTCTGCGTTGTAAGTGAAGTCATCTTTGTTAAATCGCCCCGCAGCTTTGGCTCCGGAGGTCATGGGTTTCGGTACATGTACGGCGATGTCCGCCTCATGGCACGCCAGAATTTCCTCACTCTTGAAGTAACCCCTGTCTGCTACTACCGAGAGCGTTTCTGAACCCATAGCCTGTCGCGCCTGCTTAGCCATGGAGCTGAGTTGGTCTCGATCAGACCCGACGTTCGTCACTTCATGTGCCACGATCAAGTGGTGCTTGGCATCCACTGCGGTTTGGACGTTATAGCCAACCATGCCGGTGCCCCGGGTCATCATTGAGCGAGCATCAGGATCGGTCAGGGAAATCTGTTTGTCTGGTGTTTCGTTCAGCCTTACCTCGATCTCCTTGAGCTCTTGCATGCGAGCTTTCAAGGCCGTGATTTTCTCTTGCAGCCGCGCAGCTTTAGGTTGCGCAACTGAGGGTTCTTGCCGATCGGCTGTATCGAGTGCAGTCAGATAGCGATTGATGCTCGATTCAATTTCTTCCATCCGCCGCTGAAGCTTGGCGCTGGTGAAGTTCCGGTCGCGGTTGTTGACCGCCTTGAACTTGCTGCCATCAATGGCGACCAGGGTTTCCGCGAACAGCCCGAGCTGCTGACACAGCACCACGAATTGACGGCAGACGCCGCGAATCGCCTTGCCATTATCTTTTCGGAAGTTGGCGATGGTCTTGAAATCAGGCATCAAGCGTCCGGTCAGCCACATGAGTTCGACGTTGCGCTGAGCCTCGCGCTCAAGTCGGCGACTGGACTGAATGCGGTTGAGGTAACCGTAGATATAGATCTTCAGCAGGATCGCCGGATGGTAGGAAGGTCGGCCTGTTTCTGCCGGAATGATGCCTTCAAAACCCAGCTTGCCCAGGTCGAGCTCATCGACGAAAACATCGACCACTCGCACCGGATTGGTATCGGCAACATAGTCGTCGAGGCTATCCGGCAACAAGGTACTTTGAGCTCGACTTTCACCTTGGATGAAGCGCTTCATGGGCAAGCCCTGCGATGAAATCCTGAGAAATCATAGCAAGGCTTTGCTAAGACGTTTTTACACACTCTGGGC
>NZ_JACARN010000095.1:0-46359 GCF_013386605.1 Pseudomonas sp. IPO3749
CCCCACAGGTGCCCGCCCATGGACCAGGTGCCGAGGGCAATCCGCGAGACCGCTTGGTCGATGCCGGCAATTCTGATGGTCTCAACGTGCATAAAAAAATCCCATGGCGCGCAATAATGCTTAGAAAAACAATTACTCTAAGTCATCTACGGTTGAATCGGGCTCAACGCCGCATACAGCCGAATTCCTGCTCAAGAGACTTGAAATGGCTGCTTTCAACCGTTCCGAATTGGCTGACCTCAATGTGTTCATGGCGATCATCCGTCGCCGCAGCTTCCGCCACGCCGCCCATGAACTGGGGGTGACCACCTCGGCGTTGAGCCACACCATGCGCAACCTGGAAACCCGCCTGGGCGTCAAGCTGCTCTATCGCACCAGCCGCGCCGTGGAACCTACCGATGCGGGCTCCCTGTTGGCGGAAAAACTCCTCCAGGGGTTTGCCACCATCAAGGACGGCCTCGACACTCTGGAGCTATATCGCGAGGCACCGATCGGCCGCCTGCGCCTGAATGTGCCACGGGACGCGGCGGTCTTGCTGCTGGCGCCGATTCTTGGGGACTTTTGCGCGGCTTACCCGCAACTGCGCCTGGACCTGATCGTGCAGGACCAGATGATCGACATCATCGCTGAAGGCTACGACGCGGGTATCCGCTACGGCGCCACCGTGCCCCAGGACATGGTCGCTGTACCGCTGACGGCTGAGCTGCGCTGGATCATGGTCGCCTCCCCCACCTATATCGCCCGACGCGGCACGCCCCAGGCCCCCAAGGACTTGCTGGAGCATGCCTGCGTCCGCATGTACCTGGGCGACAAGACCACCTACAAGTGGGAATTGGGCAACGGCACACGGCAACAACGCATCGACGTGCCCGGCCACTTCAGCGCGGCAGACACCGAGACCATCGTCAATGCCGCGCTGCAAGGGGTGGGGATTGCCTACTGCCTGTCCAACCGTGTGGAGCAGGAGCTGAAAGAGGGCCGCCTGGTGGAGGTGATGCCTGACTGGGCCTGCATGGGCGAGCCGTTGTGCATGTATTACCCCAGCCGGCGCCAGTCACAGCCGGGGTTGCGGCAGTTGATGGATATGATCCGGATGAAAACCATTGGCTCACAGATGATCGAGTGACGCTCAGTCCTGGTTTTCGGTATTGCCCACATCCGCCGCGTCATCCAGATCGTTCAGCGGCACTTCTGCATCGTCCATCAATGAACCGGGGTCTTCGTTGCCTGGGTCGTTGAGTTCATCATCAAGTTCTTTGGACATGACCGTCTCCTCTAACCGCCTTGGGTGTCGATATCGGCATCGGTTTCAGGCTTGGGCTCAGGCTTGGGCTTGAAGTCTGGACTGTAGTCGTTTTCCTTGGCCTTGGGGTCTTTGGCCGGCACCGGGTCTTTGGGCGCATCCGCACCGGTGGCGGGTTGTTTGTCTGTGCTCATGGTTACCTCTCGGAAAATATCGCCTGGGTAGAGTTAAGGTCATGCCCAGGGCGGTGAAGTTCCATCGGCTTACGACCCAGGGTTGTCGACCTGGATATAAAACGCATACGCGGCGAGCAGTACCCAGAACACCATGAACAGCCAGGGTGCGCGCATGGAGAACAGCAGCGACTTGCGGTAGCCCTTGTGGGACGACTCCATCTCGGAAAACAGCGGTGATTCGTCGTACGCCATACCCATCACCGGCTCGCTGCGCAACAGCTCGCTTTGCTTGAAGTGCCAGTGATCGATGATGTCATACGCCGCGCGGATCCCCGGCCAGGCGTTGAGGGAACTGAGGATGCCCAGCGCCGCGAGGAAAATCGGCACCACCACGGTGAACAGCTTGCCCCACTCGGGGTTGAGGTTGCCCATGCCGGACACGAAGGCGATCACCAGGAACGACTGCGCGGTGAGATAGGCGTCGGTGCGGTTGGCGAGGATGGTGGTTTCGTATTGGATTTCGCGCCGGTAGAAATCCAGGCGGTCCTTGGGCGAACCGAAGATCTTGGCGTTGTGCTCGCTGTGATCGGGCAGGCTCGATTCCGGGGTTTCGGGTGAGATGATTCTGGGCACGGCGGTGCTCCATGCAGGTTCGTGTGACTTTAGAAGAATCGCGGGCGGATGAAGTTCAAGTTTGTTCATGCACCAAGTCGGAGCATGGAGTGCACTGTAGTGAACGGGCTTGCCCCGCGCTGGAGTGCGTAGCGCTCCCGCTTTTGGTCGGGCCGCTGCGCAGCCCAGCGCGGGGCAAGCCCGCTCACTACAAAAGCCTCTCAGCTCGACAGCTTGAATAGGGTTTCCGGCACAAGCATTGCTTTATCCATTCATCTGCCCGGATACAGGAGCATTGGTTACCCCCCGACCCAGAGCCGACCCCCATAAGAAAGTAAGGACCAGGCCCTTTGGCACCCACCGCCACGGGCTCATAAAAAATGCGTTTTTTGAAACGGCAGTGCCACCTGCTCCCCTCGGCACTGACAAGGTACTGGAATGGCTCGATCTTTCTTTGATGAAATGAATGACGCAAACGGCGTGTGCCGTGCGCATTACCAGGATTTTTCCCGCTGGCTGGCGAATACGCCGCCGGAGCTGCTGGCCCAGCGTCGCCGTGAAGCCGATTTGCTGTTCCACCGCGCCGGAATCACCTTCACCTTGTATGGCGACGAGCAAGACACCGAGCGCCTGATCCCCTTCGACATCATCCCGCGCAGCATCCCCGCCAGTGAATGGAGCGTGATCGAACGCGGCTGTATCCAGCGCGTCAATGCGCTGAACATGTTCCTCGCCGACATCTACCACGACCAGCGCATCATCAAGGCCGGGATCATTCCGGCAGACCAGGTGCTGGGCAACGAGGGTTACCAGAAGGCCATGGTCGGGCTGGACCTGCACCGCGACATCTATTCGCACATTTCCGGCGTGGACCTGGTGCGCGATGGTGACGGCACTTACTACGTGCTGGAAGACAACCTGCGCACCCCCAGCGGCGTGAGCTATATGCTCGAAGACCGCAAGATGATGATGCGCCTGTTCCCCGAGGTGTTCGCCAAACAGCGCATCGCACCGGTGGACCACTACCCCAACCTGCTGCTCAAGACCCTGAAAAGCTCAAGCCGCCTGGACAACCCCAACGTGGTGGTGCTTACGCCGGGTCGCTTCAACAGCGCGTTCTTCGAGCATGCGTTCCTGGCCCGTGAAATGGGCGTTGAGTTGGTTGAGGGTGCGGACCTGTTCGTGCAGGACCTCAAGGTGTTCATGCGCACCACCGACGGCCCCAAGCCGGTGGATGTGATCTACCGGCGCATTGACGACGCTTTTCTCGACCCCAAGGCCTTCAACCCTGAGTCGATGCTCGGCGTGCCCGGTCTGGTCGCCGCCTATTGCGCAGGCAATGTGGTGCTGGCCAATGCCATCGGCACCGGCGTGGCCGACGACAAATCGATCTACCCCTATGTGCCGGAAATGATCCGTTTCTACCTGGACGAAGAACCGGTGTTACAGAACGTACCGACTTTCCAGTGCCGTAAGCCGGATGAACTGTCCCACGTGCTGGCCAACCTGCCGGAACTGGTGGTCAAGGAAACCCAGGGCTCGGGCGGTTACGGCATGCTGGTCGGCCCGGCCTCCAGCGCCGCCGAGATCGAGGACTTCCGCCAACGCATCAAGGCCAGGCCCCATGCCTACATCGCCCAACCGACATTGAGCCTGTCCACCTGCCCGACCTTTGTCGAAAACGGCATCGCTCCACGGCATATCGACCTGCGGCCATTTGTACTCTCGGGCAAGGAAACCCGCCTGGTGCCCGGTGGCCTCACCCGCGTGGCGCTGAAGGAAGGCTCGTTGATCGTCAACTCGTCGCAAGGCGGCGGAACCAAGGACACCTGGGTGGTGGAGGGCTGAGTATGTTGAGTAGAACCGCCGCAGATCTGTACTGGATGTCCCGTTACCTGGAGCGCGCCGAGAACCTGGCGCGCATGCTCGAAGTCAGTTATTCCCTGTCATTGATGCCCCAGGCCGGGCGCAGTGACGGCCTGGATGAGCTGGCCATGTCGTTGCTCAGCAGCGGCACCCTGGACAGTTACCTGGAGCGCCATAAACAGCTGGATGCCGAGCGCATGCTGCACTTTTTTGCACTCGACGAAGAAAACCCCGCAAGCATCTACAACTGCCTGCGTGCCGCACGCGGCAATGCCCACGCGGTACGCGGGCGCATCACCGCCGACATGTGGGAAAACCTCAACGCCACCTGGCTGGAAATGCGCAGCATCGCTACCGGCGGCCTGGCGCGGCATGGCATCAGTCACTTCTGTGATTGGGTCAAGCAGCGCTCGCACCTGTTCCGGGGAGCGACGTCCGGGACGATCATGCGCAATGACGCCTATCGGTTTATCCGCCTGGGCACCTTTGTCGAACGTGCGGACAACACCCTGCGCCTGCTGGATGCGCGCTACGAGATGTTTGGCGAGGAATCGGAAGAAGTCAGCGACTTGTCGGCACGCGGTTATTACCAGTGGAGCGCCCTGCTCCGCGCGTTGTCGTCGTTCGAGGCGTATACCGAGCTGTACCCGAATGCTTTGAATGCCCGTTCCGTGTCCGAGTTGCTGCTGTTGCGCAGTGATGTGCCGCGTTCGTTGCATGCCTGCATCGAAGAACTGAGCCATATCCTGGCGGACCTGCCCGGCAGTTATGGGCGCACGGCGCAGCGTTTGGCGGCAGAGTTCGAGGCGCGGCTGAGGTATACCGGGATCGACGAGATTCTTGAGGAGGGATTGCACGCCCGTCTCACGGACTTTATCGACACCGTGCGCGAGTTGGCGCGGGCGATTCACAGCTCGTACCTGGAGATGGTCTAAGTGCGCTTAGGTCACTTATCTGTAAGTTAGGGTGATTGACCCTGTTTGGATACCGCTCTTATGTTGGGCAGGTGAAATGCCTTCCCACCATAAGAACAGGTACAGAACATGTCCGAACTCACGCTCTACCCTGCGGCTGCACACACCCTGCAACGCTGGCACGCCATGTTGGCCAATCGTGACCTCAAGGCCCTGCCCGAACTGTTGGCGCCCGACGCCGTCTTCCGCTCGCCTATGGCTCATACGCCCTACCCTGGCGCGCCGGTGGTGTCGATGATCCTCAATACGGTGATCAACGTCTTCGAAGACTTTACTTATCACCGTGAACTCGCCACCGGCGATGGCCTGAGTGTGGTGCTGGAATTCAGCGCGCGCGTGGGCGACAAGCAGCTCAAGGGCATCGACCTGATCCGCTTCAACGAACTAGGGCAGATCATCGAGTTTGAAGTGATGATCCGCCCGTTGAGCGGGCTGCAAGCCCTGGGTGAGGAAATGGGCCGGCGCCTGGCACCTTACCTGGCCAAGGCCAAAGGCTGATTACTGGTTTTTCACCAGCACCGGCTCGGCGCTGTATTGCTCTGGAAACAGCTTTTTCAGTTGCGCCACTTTCGGCAGGTCGTTGATCACGATGTAGGGGTACGACGGGTTCTCGGTGAGGAAGTCCTGATGGTAGGACTCCGCCGGGAAGAACGCCTTACCCATTTCGATCTGGGTGACGATGGGTTTGTCGAAGGATTTAGCGGCATCCAACTGGGCGATGTAGGCCTGGGCGACTTTTTGCTGCTCGGCATTCTGCGCGAAGATTGCAGATCGGTATTGGGTGCCGGTGTCCGGGCCCTGGCGGTTGAGTTCGGTGGGGTTGTGGGCGACCGAGAAGTAGATCTGCAGCAGTTTGCCGTAGCTGACTTTACTCGGGTCGTAGGTGACGGACACGGACTCGGCGTGGCCGGTATCGCCTTCACTGACGGCTTCATATTGCGCGGTACTCGCCGCCCCACCGTCGTAGCCGGAGACGGCATTTTTCACCCCTTGCACGTGCTGGAATACACCCTGCACGCCCCAGAAACAGCCACCGGCGAACACGGCGGTTTGCAGGTTGCCTGAGGTTGCAGGCAGGTCCAGGGCCGGCGGCGCGATGACGACGGCATCGTCGGAGGCGCCGAAGGAGAAGGCTGAGCTTTGGCCGACGAAGGCAGCGAAAGCCAGTGCGGGCAGGTATTTGAATACATTCATGACAGGCACTCCGGGTTAACCAAAGGTGAAGGCATACGCCGCCACGTTGGGGTCGAGGAATTCGATGGTGAAGGTGCGGTCTTGCACGGCGCCCGGCTGGCGCACAAGCTGATACAAGCGCTGTTCGGTGACGGTGCCGCTGCCATCCGGGGCCACGTCGGTGCCGTGGGCTTCGCCTGGAGCCTGGCCATCAATCGTGACTTTGAAGCGCACCGGTTTTCCATCGGCGCCAGGACCGAGCACCAGATGCAGGTCACGGGCATGGAAGCGGTAGGCGATGCGCCCGCCGGCCTGGTCGAGGGTGACCTGCTGGCCGCCGACGTTCCATTGGCCTTCCAGGGTCCAGTTGTTCAGTGCCAGGGGGCCGGATTTGACGAAGTTCTCGGCACGCTGGGCGCCCAGGTAGGTTTCCGGCGATTGCACTTCGTTCATGTCCGGCGCTTGCTGCACGCCCTTGGCGTCGGCTTCGATCAAGCCGCCAGCGACGTGCTGGGCACCGGCTTCACGCAGCAACTGTTGGATCACCCGCTCCGACTCGGCATAGTCGCCCTCGCCAAAGTGGTGATAGCGGATCTGCCCCTTGGCATCGGCAAAGTAATGGGCCGGCCAGTACTGGTTGTTGAACGCGCGCCAGACCTTGTAGTTGTTGTCGATGGCCACCGGGTAGGTAATGCCCAGGTCTTTCATGGCCTTGGTCACGTTGTTCACATCACGTTCAAAGGCGAATTCCGGCGCGTGCACGCCAATCACCACCAGGCCCTGGTCGCGGTATTTTTCGGCCCAGGCTTTCACGTAAGGCAAGGTGCGCAGGCAATTGATGCAGGAGTAGGTCCAGAAATCCACCAGCACCACCTTGCCCTTGAGCGCTTCGGCGCTCAGTGGCGGGCTGTTGAGCCATTGCACGGCGCCGTCCAGAGAAGGCAGCGCACCTTCGATGGGCAGTGTGTCGCTGTGGTTGGCGGCGGCCATCATTGCGCCCCCTGCCATCATCGCCCCGCCCTTTTGTGCCGGCTTGGCGCTGAGCGTATCCACCAGGCGTTGCTCCAGGCCGCCGGTGGAGGCAGTCGATAACCGCGACAGCACGCCGGTGTCCAGGCCCAGCGCAATGGCGGCCACCCCGGCAAGCATCAGCGCACCCAGGCCTCGGCGCAGCCATTCACCGGCACCCAGGGACTTTTTCATGAAGCCAAAGACTTTACCGCCGACCATCAAGGCCAGCGCGAGGGAGGTAGCAGCCCCGGCGGCGTAAGCCAGCAAGAGCAAGGTAGTGCCGATGCTGGCACCCTGCAGTGCGGCGCCGGTGAGCACCAGCCCCAGGATCGGCCCGGCGCACGGCGCCCACAGCAACCCGGTGGCCACGCCGATCAGGAACGATGCGCCCGGACGCGGCCTGGCAGCGGCCCCGGCGGCTTCCGACAGGCGACTGCCGGCGGCCACCAACGGGCGCGTCAGACGCTCCGACAGCTGCGGCAGCAATAGCGTTAAGCCGAACAGCGCAACGCACAGCAACGCGAGCCAGCGACCGTACTGATTGACCTGCACCACCCAGCCGCCGCCCACCGCCGCGAGCGTTGCCACCAGGGCGAATGTCACCGCCATCCCCGCTAACAGCGGCAAGCCACTGCGCAAAAACGGCTGCCCGGTGCGAGCGAAGACAAAAGGCAGAACAGGCAGGATGCACGGGCTGACGATTGTCAGCACGCCGCCCAGGTACGCGAGAACCAGAAGCCACATGGCAGGGAACCTTATAAGAGAAAGACATCGGCTTAGGCCGCCGTGAATGTCATGGCGGCGCCATTCATGCAGTAGCGCAGCCCGGTGGGTTGCGGACCGTCATCGAACACGTGTCCTTGATGGCCGCCGCAGCGACGGCAGTGGATTTCCTTACGCACCACGCCGTAGGACGTGTCCCGGCGGCTGGCAACGGCGTTGTCCAGGGGCTGCCAGAAACTCGGCCAGCCGGTGTGGCTGTTGAATTTGGTGGCTGAGGAAAACAGCGGCAACGCACAACCGGCGCAGGCGAAGGTGCCCGCACGGTGTTCGTCGTTCAGCGCGCTGGTGTAAGGACGCTCAGTGCCCTCCTCGCGCAGGATTTCGTACTGCTCGGCAGTGAGCAGGCTGCGCCATTGCGCGTCGGTGTGAGTGACTTCGAAGGGTTCGGCGGCTTCGGCTTCGGTGACCAGGTCGAGCTGTTTGAGCAGGCCACCGGCCAGAACTGCGACACCCAGGCCGCCACCGGCCAGGAGTAATTGTCGGCGTGAGTACATGAGGCATTCCTCCATAAACATTGAAACCATCCTGAGCCCTGGCCGGTCGCGGAATCCTCACGCAGAGTTAAACAATTCGTGATAACTACACTGTTGCAAAACCCGCACAATGCGAGGACTACAAGCGAAGGTTTCTCTTACATGGATCAGCCAAAACGTGTCCTGGTGGTTGAGGACGATGCCCATATCGCCGACCTGATGTGCCTGCACCTGCGTGATGAACAATTCCAGGTGGTGCACAGCGCCGACGGCACCGAAGGCCTGCGACTGCTGGAGCAAGGCGGCTGGGATGCGCTGATCCTCGACCTGATGCTGCCCGGCGTCGACGGCCTGGAAATCTGCCGCCGCGCCCGTGCCATGACGCGCTACACACCGATCATCATCACCAGCGCCCGCTCCAGCGAACTGCACCGCATCCTCGGCCTGGAGCTGGGCGCGGACGATTACCTGGCCAAGCCGTTTTCCATGCCGGAGCTGGTGGCCCGAGTGAAAGCGCTGTTACGCCGGGTCGACGCCATGGCGCGTAACCTGAAGATGGACGCCGGCAGCCTCGATCTGGGCCAACTGTTCATCAACCCGCTGACCCGCGACGCCACCCTGCAAGGCCAGCGCCTGGACCTCACCCCACGGGAATTCGACCTGCTGTACTTCTTCGCGCGCCAGCCGGGCAAGGTGTTCTCACGCATGGACCTGCTCAATGCGGTGTGGGGCTACAGCCATGAGGGTTATGAACACACGGTCAACACCCATATCAACCGCCTGCGCGCCAAGGTCGAAGACGACCCCGCCAACCCGGCGCGCATCCTCACGGTGTGGGGTCGCGGCTACAAGTTTGCCGAGAGCCCACCATGAAACTGACCCTGACCCAGCGCCTGTCGGTGGTGTTTGCCGTGTTGCTGCTGGTCTGCAGCGGCACCTCGGCCTGGTTGCAGGTTCGCTCCAACCGCATGCATGAGTTGGAGGTGGTGCAAGGCCTGTCCCGCGACCTGGCGGCGCACATTGCCCGCGACACACAATTGATGGACGCCGATGGCCTCAAGCCCGACGCCGTGCGCAACCTGTTCAGCCAGTTGATGCTGGTCAACCCGAGCGTCGAGGTGTACCTGCTCGACATCGACGGCCGCGTGGTCGGCAACGCCGCGCCCAGTGGTCATTTGCTGCGTGATCGGGTCGACCTCGCACCCGTGCGACGTTTCCTGGCCGGGTTCATGCTGCCGATCCTCGGCGATGACCCGCGCAGCCTTGATGGGCGCAAGGTGTTCAGCGCGGCGCCTCTTATGGCAGGCGGCCAGCAGACCGGTTTCCTGTATGTGGTGCTGCTGGGTGAAGCCCACGACGTGTATGACGCCAAGGATGCCACCGGCATGGCGTTGAAGATCGCGCTGTGGTCCATCGGCCTGGTCGCCCTGCTCTGCTTGTTGGCCGGCCTGGTTGCGTTCGCCTGGATCACCCGACCGCTGCGTCAGTTGACCGACAAAGTCGGCCAGTTCGACATCAATGGCGCACCGAAAGCGGCTGAAACCGCTGCGCCGGAACTCACCAGCGGCGATGAAATTGCCGTGCTCGACCACGCCTTCGTGCAGATGGAAAACCGCCTGGGCGAACAATGGCGCGCCATCACCCATCAGGACCAGGAACGTCGCGAAATGGTCGCGAATATCTCCCATGACCTGCGTACGCCATTGGCCTCGCTGCATGGTTACCTGGAAACCCTGTCGCTCAAGGATGCCAGCCTCAGCCCCGAAGAACGCCGCCGTTATCTGGGCATTGCCCTGGACCAGAGCCGCAAGGTTGGCGGTCTGGCCCAGTCATTGCTGGAACTGGTGCGCCTGGAGCATGGTTTTGTCCAACCGGTGATCGAAGGTTTTTCATTGCCGGACCTGGTGCAGGACATTTTCCAGAAATTCGAGCTCACGGCCGAAGCGCGCGGCATTACGCTCACTGCGACCCTTCCACCGCAAGTGCCCGCGGTGCTGGCGGACCTGGGCCTGATCGAGCGGGTGCTTACCAATCTGCTGGATAACGCCCTGCGTCATACACCGGTGAACGGCGAAATCGAGGTGACGTTGTCGCCGGAACCCAACGCTGTCGCCATCACCGTCAGCGACAGCGGCCCAGGCATCGACGCCGAGCTGCGCGAAGGCTTGTTCCTGCGCGCGTTTACCATCGGCGGTGCCCGCCGTGACGGTGGCCTGGGCCTGCGCATCGTGCACCGCATCCTGCAACTGCATGGGCGCAGCATTCGCCTGGTGGATCAACCGGGTCGAGGGGCAACCTTCACGTTTTCCCTAGAAACCCGAGCATCAGCGCGTTGACCTGTTGGGCTTGTTCGTTCTGGATCCAGTGACCACAGTTGGCCAGCACGTGTTGCTCAAGCTGCGGCACTGAATCCGGCATGCGCTTGAGCGTGTGGGCCTCGAAGACCCCGACCGGGTCGCGGTCGCCGATCAGGAACAACGTGGGTTGCAGGACCTGCTGCCCCGCCAGGCACTCAGTGCGTTGCCAGTTGCGTTCAAAGTTGCGATACCAGTTCAGCGGGCCACGAAAACCGTGCTCGGCAAAGGTGTTCACATACACGTCCAAGTCCGCCTGGGAACACCAATGCGGCATTTCACCGGGCGCCGACATGCCTTCGAGCAAGGTGGCGCTGGCAGGCTTGCGCTGTAGAAACACATCCTGGTCCTGCATGAACAGGCGCAAAGTGCGTTCGACATCAGCATTCAACTCCTGCTCGGCAACGCCCGGCGCCTGGAAATACAGGATGTAGTTGAAGCGGTCGGCATACAGCTCGCGCATGATTTCGATCACCGGCCGCCGTGCGCGCCCAGCGAACGGGACCGACATCGTGATCAAGCGTGTGACACGCTCAGGCTCAAGCAACGCCAGGTGCCAAGCCACCACAGCGCCCCAGTCATGGCCGGCCATCACCACCTGCGTATGGCCAAAATGGTCCATGGCTTGCTGGATATCGCCGCATAGGGTCAACAGGTCATAGTCGGCAATTTCACTGGGCGAACTTGTCTGGCCATAACCACGCATTTGCGGGGCAAATACGCGATAACCCGCCGCTGCCAGTGCGGGAATCTGTTCGCGCCAGGAGTGCCAGCACTCAGGGAAACCGTGAAGCAACCAGATCGGCGTCCCCTGTTCTGGGCCCGCAATATGAACGCTTAACTCAATACCGTTGACGCTGATGAGGTGCTGGCGCATGGGCATGACCTACTTGAAGGTTTTCCCCAGCGTGGACCATGGCGGCTGAAGCCACCAGCATCATTGATGGCAGGAATGACTCAAGCCACCGCCCACCAGCGCGGCAGCAATTGACGTACCCGTGCCTCGCCAAATCGGTCATCGATCAACATCACCACACCCTGATCCTGCTGGCTGCGGATCACCCGGCCCGCCGCCTGCACGACTTTCTGGATGCCGGGATACAGGTAGGTGTAGTCGTAGCCCGCGCCGAAGATCGTGCCCATGCGCAACTTCATCTGTTCGTTGACCGGGTTCAACTGGGGCAGGCCAAGGGTGGCAATGAATGCGCCGATCAAACGGGTTCCGGGCAAGTCGATGCCCTCGCCGAACGCGCCGCCCAGCACGGCAAACCCGATGCCCTGGCTGTGCTCGGTGAACTGGTCGAGAAAGGCCTGGCGCTCGGCCTCGGCCATGCCGCGAGACTGTTGCCACAGCGCGATCTTCGGATGCCGCTCGGCCAGCAACTGCGCCACTTGCTGCAAATAATCAAAACTCGAGAAAAACGCCAGGTAGTTGCCCGGCTGTTGCAGGTACTGGCGAGCGATCAACGCAACGATCGGCTCCAGCGAGGCCTCGCGGTGCACGAAGCGCGTAGAGATTGAATCGACGATGTGCACCTGCAACTGCTCGGCCTTGAACGGCGACTCCACATCGATCCATGCCGTGTCCGTCGGCAGGCCCAGCAAATCCGCGTAGTAATGACGGGGGCTCAGGGTCGCGGAAAACAACACGCTGCTGCGGGCCGCCGTCAACCGTGGGCGGATGAACTCGGCAGGCACCACGTTGCGCAGGCACAGGGTCGAGCTGCTGCGCTTGCCGCCGAGCTGGCGCTTGCTGATGTCGAAAATGAAGTGTTCGTTGAACAGCTCGGCGACCTTACCGAATTGCAGCACCTCGAAATAGAAATTTTGCAGGTCGCCGCTGAGGGATTCGGGGTGTTCATTGAAGTACTCGCCCATGGCGCTCGCACACAGGCTCAGGGCCTGCAGCAGTTTCTCGGGGCGGGCGCTGTAGGCCTGGTACGGCGCAAGTTGGTCTTTATGCAGCGCGTTCCACTCACGGTTGAGGCGCTGCAAGGGCTTCTTCAAGGGCTCGGGGGCTGTGTCGCGCAGGGTCTTGAGGTGGTACTGGTCGAGGCTGGCGCTGTACATCGAGCGGGCCCGCTCGACCAGGTTGTGCGCCTCGTCCACCAGCACGGCTGCGCGCCACTGGTTGAGCTGGGCCAGGCCGAACAACATGGCGCCAAAATCGAAGTAATAGTTGTAGTCGGCGACCACCAGGTCGGCCCAGCGCGCCATTTCCTGGCTCAGGTAATAGGGGCAGACGTCATGGGCCAGGGCCACCTCGCGCAGGTTGCGCTGATCGAGCAGGCGCACCTTGGCGGCGGCGATGCGTGCGGCGGGCAAACGGTCGTAGAAACCCTTGGCCAAAGGGCAGGAATCGCCATGACAGGCCTTGTCCAGGTGTTCGCACGCTTTGTCCCGCGCCACCAGCTCCAGCACACGCAGTGGCAGCTCCGGGCTGCTGGCATGCAGCACCTGGGCGGCATCCAGGGCCAGTTTGCGGCCGGGCGTCTTGGCGGTGAGGAAGAACAGCTTGTCCAGTTGCTGGGGCGCCAGGGCCTTGATCAAGGGGAAAATCGTACCGATGGTCTTGCCGATACCGGTCGGTGCCTGGGCCATCAGGCAACGGCCGGTGCTGACCGCCTTGAACACTGATTCGGCAAGCGAACGCTGGCCAGGACGGAAACCAGCATGGGGAAACGCCAGGGTCTGCGCGGCGCTGTTGCGCGCTTCGCGGTGTGCCATTTCCTGTTTGGCCCAACCGAGGAACAGTGCGCATTGCTGGTTGAAGAAGGGTTCCAGCTCGGCGGCTTGGAAGCGTTGGTTAAGCACTGTCTCGCCTTCGCCGACGATGTCGAAGTAGACCAGCGCCAGGTCGATTTCCGCGAGGTTGAGCTTCTGGCACATCAGCCAGCCATACACTTTGACTTGGGCCCAGTGCAGTTGCCGATGGTTGGCCGGCTGGGCGTCGAGGTCGCCGCGATAGGTCTTCACTTCTTCCAGGCGGTTGGCGTCAGGGTCGTAGCCGTCTGCCCTGCCCCGCACCTTGAGCTGCTGGTACTCGCCTTCAAGCGCCACTTCATTCTGGTAGTGCGCGCTGCGCCGCGAGGCGACGGTGCGGTGGCCGACAATGCCTTCCTGGGCGCTGGGCGACGGCGTAAAACGCAGGTCCAGGTCACCGACCTTGGCCGTGAACTCACACAGTGCACGCACGGCAACGTTGTAGCTCAAGCGGACTCTGCCCAACGCACATAGCAGACCGTTACTGGCATCTGGTATTCGCCGCAGAATTCCAGCCAGCGCAACTGGTTGTCCTGCAGGCGATCGCCAGGTCCCTTGACCTCGATCATGCGGTAGGTTTTTTGCGCTGGCCAAAACTGGATCAGGTCGGGCATGCCGGCGCGGTTGGCGCGGATGTCCAGCAGCAGCCGTTCAAACCAGTAGCGCAGGTGTTCGGCGGGCAGGCAGGCCAGGGCCTGTTCCAGCAGGTCTTCACTGAGCAGGTTCCAGAACACGAAAGGTGACTGGATCCCCCACTTGTCGCTGTAACGTTGGCGAATGGTGGCTTTGTAGCGTTCGTCCTGCAATTGCTCGAAACACGCGGCGAACAGCGGTGCACGGCGCTGGTGGAAGTCTTCGCTGTGCAGGTCCGCTGGCCCGCGTTGGAACGGGTGGAAAAATGAACCCGGCAGCGGCGTAAAGATCACGTCCCAGCACAGCAGGCCGAACAGTGAATTGATCAGCCCGTTTTCAACGTAGTGCACCGGCCCATCGGGCTCGCTGAGGTGAGCCTGCACGCAATACTCCACCGACATCAGCGGCTCGGGCAGTGCAAGGGCCAGGTCCAGTCGGGTGACCGGACGTGGCTTGGTTTTGGGCAACGCCGGTTCACCCAGCTTGCGGCGCAGGCGTGGCACGACACGCAATAAGTGTTGCTGCTCGGCGGCGCTTTCCGGGGCTTGTTGGGCGGCAGTTGCCAGGGCCATGGCTTGGCCGTAGTCCTCCTGGCGCTCCAGCACACGAATCAGTCGTGAGCGGGCACCAGGATAGGTACAGGCGCGGTAAATCTGTTCCGCCAACGCCAACTCGGCAATGCGCTCGCAATATTGACCGACCTGGAACAACAACTTGGCCCGACGTTTTTCCAGCCAGGGGTTGTCGGTACTCAGGGTTGCGACCCTGACAAGTACCTCCTCCAACGCTTCACCGGCTTCAAAGGCCTGCTGGCATTGGTGCAGGAACAGAAAGCCGTGCACATCGTCACGGCTGCGCAGCCCACGGGATTCTGCGCAGAATTCGACTTTTTCGTAGGTGTAGATGCCCAGGTCGGCCAGCACGAATTCCGACCAGTCCTGATGCAGGTTGCCGAAGAACATCAGGCGCAGGCGATCACACAATTCCATGACGGTAAGGCTGTACAGCGTGTCGGTAAGGTCCGGACACCAGCTGGCGAAACTGCGGTTGTCGGTGAATTGCGCCGCCAGCCCTTCCAACCAATCGGACTTCTTGCCCTTGGGCTGGTCGATCCAGGGCTTGAACGCACCGAGTATCTCGCCTTTTTGCAGCAAGCCGAACAGCGCTTCAAAGGCCAGCGGGGATTGATTGTCGACCCAGCCCAAGGCAAGCAATGGCGCGGCAGCGGCGTGGGTGCAGCCGATCTCCAGGTAATTGAGCTTGCCAGCCCGAAAATGCACACCCTTGCGCATCACCATGCGCACCAAAAGTGCCTGGGACGCCTGCGGCAACCTGTCAAATTGCTGAATGAAATGCTGTTCGTCCGCATCCAGCAGGTCCGCATAGCGTTGCCCTAGCCAATGCAGGACCTGGCGGAAGTTATGCAGGTAATAGAGCGGGTCTTCGAGGGGGTTGGCCATGGCGTGCAGCGTTCAAATACTGGTTATGCATACAGAGTGCCGTCGCCAAGGCCAGGTTGCAATGGCTAATAGATAAATGGCGCCTGCAACTTTTCACATAAAAGTGATCAGATGGGTGAGCCGATGGCGTAACATTTGTTGCCCGCGCCTCTGGCGTGGGACTTTTCAAGGTTAAAGGTAAGGGTTATGAACATGAAGAATTTGGGTCTGCCACTGGTTGCACTCACTTTTCTGGTATTGGCCGGTTGCGCGACGCAGACCGTAGTGACGCTGCAAAACGGCACACAGTATTTGACCAAGGACACCCCAAAAACCAAGACCGCCGACGGTTTCTACGAGTTCACCGACATCGCCGGCAAGCGTGTACGGGTCAAGGCCGACGATGTGGCCACCGTGCGCAAGGAAGACTGATTGAGCAATCATGTGGGGGCCTGGCCCCCACATGTGTCTGTCAGACGATGACAACACCCTCCCCCAACCATCCGCTAACCCCAACCAGCGTCACCGAATCCCCGCCCACACTGATCACCGTATCCCCACCGTGCTCACGGTAATCCACACTGCCCTGCACATCCTTGAACACCAGCGTGTCCGTCGATTGATAGCCAATCACCCGGTCCTGGCCGAAATGCCCGCTGAACAGAAAGGTGTTGTGCCCGCTGTTATCACGGATCGTGTCATTGCCCTTGCCGCCCTCGATAAAGTCCGCGCCCTTGCCCCCCTGGATCAGGTCATTGCCGTCGCTGCCAATGATGAAGGTATTGCCTTTATGCGGCTCGGCATTGCGGTTGAGATCCTGCACCCACGTATTGGCCCGCGCCGGGTCGGACAGGTTGGCGACAATCACCGTGGAATCACGGGTCATCTGCTCGTAGAAGCCTGACTCAAGCACCCGCGTCAGGCCATCGCCATAACCCGTGGGCAAGTGCGAGATCCAGGTCGGCAAGTTGACAATGGAAAATGGCAGCACATTCCACAACGTCGAGGCGTAGTGGTCGTTGAAGCTGACGATATTGTCGGTGGTCGACTCATGGGGCTTGTCATGCACGCCCAGGGACGACAGGTTGAAGGACGCGCCATCCAGCGCACGGAACACCGGGTCATTTTCATAACCGATATTCAGCACCTTGTCGCCGGCACTTTGGGTCGGTGACGCATAGGCCACGTAGTTGGCGTCCTTGTAGAAGCCGGCCCATTTGTTGTTACTCAGGTCGGCCATGCTATTGACGGCCAGCCCGCCCAGGCTGTGGCCGCTGACGACTACATCCTTGCCGCTCAAACCGTGGGCGCTGGCATAGTCAGCGACGTTCTTGAGCAAACCGCCAAAGGCCTCCCCGGCATAATTCTTGGCGTAATCCTTGGGGCCCAGTGCGGCCAGCAGGTCACTGACCAGATCGCCGATGGAATCGCTGATCAAGGTTTCCCGAGGCCCTGAGGTGCCGCGAAAGCCGATGCCGATCTCCAGCAGTTTTCCGGCGTCATCGTACTTACCCAACACCTCGACCTGGGCCGTGGTGTAGCCGGCCTTCTCACCGAAAAACGTGCCCCGCGCATCGACCTTGCCACCGTAGCCCAGGGTGCTGGCGCCGATAGGCGTCCAACCGGCCTTTTGCACCGCGTCCAGCGCGGCTTTTTCCGAATCCGGGTTCCAGGGAATGCCGGGGATCACGCCCTGGGAATCCGTACTGCCGAGCAACGCGCCGACCAACGTGGCCGGCAAGCCCAGCCCCAGGCCATTGTGCTGGTAACCCACGGCAAAGCCGTTGTCCAGGTTGTGATAGGAATACAGCGTGATCGCCATCGCGTCGGCGAACAACGCCTTGGAACCCTCGGTGCCGAGGTTTTTATAGTCAAAGATACCCATGTCAGTGCCTCTCTTATTGTTGTGAACACCCAAAATCAACGCCCAAACGCCTCATCCACCTTGGCCAGGTCGGTATCGCGCAGGTTGCCAGCGTAGTAATGCAATTTGGTCCAGGCCATCAGGTAGTCGTACCGCGCCTGGGCCAGGTCTCTGCGAGTGCTGTAGAGCTGCTGCTCGGCGTTCAGCGCATCCAGGTTGACCCGCTCGCCCCCCAGGATGCTTTGCTGGGTCGACACCACCAGCGCTTCGGCCGACACCAAGGCCTTCTGATACGCACGCAGCTTGCTCACCCCCGACAGGCAGGCACTGAACTGCCGACGCAGCTCGATCAGGGTTTCGCGGGTCTTGCCCTCCAGTTCGTACTCGGCCTGTTCCATGGCGCGGCTGGCCTGGCGCGTGGACGCCGAGATACCGCCACCGGCATACAGCGGCAGGCTGACTTCGACGCCGATGGTGTTGGTGTCATAGCGCTGGTTGTAGGTGTTGCCGCTGTCGGATTCCTGCTGGCGCGAGCTGGCATAGGCCGTGACCTTGGGCAGATGCCCGGCGCGGTTGCGTTCCACTTCATAACGCGCCACTTCCAACGCCTGGCGCTGGGAGGCGAGCGTAGGGTTATTGCTGATCGCCAGTTCATGCCAGGTGTCGTAGTTGGCCGGCGTCAGGGTGAAGGCGGCAAAGCCCCGGTTCAGCGGGGCCAGGTCGTGGATGTTGACGCTTTGCACGCCGATCAATGCGCCCAGCTCGCGCAAGGACGCGTCCTGTTCATCCAGGGCCTGGATCTCTTCGGCGGTGGCCAGTTCATAGCGTGATTCAGCTTCCAGGATGTCGGTGCGAGTGCCCTCGCCTTGCTGGAACAAATGCTGGTTCTGCTGGAACTGCTGCTCGAACGCCTTCTTCTTCGCGCGGGCGATGTCGATCTGGTCCTGGGCAAACAAGGCCTGGGTGTAATAGGTCAGCACCCGCACCAGCAGCGCCTGGCTCTTGTCGCGAAAGCTTTCGTCGGCAAACAGCGCCTGGGCCACGCCTTTGCGGTAGTTGGCGTAGGCCTCGTAGTCAAACAGCGGTTGTTGCAGGCTGAAGGTGGAGCCGTAGCTGTTGTAGTTGCGGTCATCGTGGTAATTGCCGCCGCGCCCGTCCGGCAAGGTGGCCTGGGAATTGTTGCGGCCCTTGTTGTAGTTGTACGAGAGCTTGGGCAACAGCCCGGCGCGGCCGATGGCGCGGTTTTCCAGGCCGGCGTCGCGCTCCTTGATCGCTCCGAGGAACACCGGGTCGTTGCGCAACGCCTGTTCGTACACATCAAACGGGCCCATGGCGGCCTGGGCACTGGCGCTGGTCAACAGCAAGGCGATAAACATGTGCTTCATGTCTATTCCTCGGTCAACGCAGAGCCGGCGCGGTCGAGCAGCGGCTTGAACAGGTAATTGAGCAACGAGCGCTCGCCAGTGCGCACGAACATCTCGGCGGGCATGCCGGGTTTGATCACCAGCCCGTGGAGTTTTTCCAATGCCGCTTCGCTGACCGTGGTGCGCAGCACGTAATAGGCCGCGCCGGTTTTTTCATCGAGCATCTGGTCGGCGGAAATCAGGCTGACCTCCCCCGGCACACGCGGTGTGCGGCTCTGGTTGAAGGCGGTGAACAGGATATCGACCGGCAAGTGCGTGCCGACCTTGTCGACCAAATGCACCGGCAAGCGCCCTTCCACTTCCAGGCGCGTGTCCTGGGGCACGATCTCCAGCAGGGTTTCACCGGCACGGACCACGGCGCCTTCGGTGTGCACGCTGAGATTGACCGCAATGCCATCCGCCGGGGCGTTGATTTCACTGTGTTGCAGGTCGAACCCGGCGGAGGTGAGTTGCTGTTCAAGGGTCAGGCTGCGCAATTGCGCGTCGGCCAACTGGCTGCGCACTTCCTTCTGGTATTCCTCGCTGTGCTGTTGCAGTTTCAGCCGCGATTCAAGAATGCCCTGTTCGACCCGGCCGCTTTCGCCGGTATTCTGCGCCAGGTCCTGCTGCACCTGGGACAACTGGCGTTGGTAGTCCATCAGCCGGTTGCGCGGGATGTAGCCGTTGTCGGCCAAGGGTTGCAAATTGCTCAGTTGATCACGCAGGGACTGGGCCTGGGCGGTCAGGTCGCTGCGGGCGCGGCGCATGCCGCCCAACTGCGCGGTGGCGCCGTCGATATTGGCACGGATACCCGCCTGCTCACGGGCAAAGGCCTCACGACGGCTGCTGAACAATTGACGCTGGCCTTCCAGCACCAGCGCCAGGGCCGGGTCGGGATTGGCACTCAGTTCAGCCGGAAAGCGGATGCTGACCTGGTTGTCGCGCTCGCTCTGCCAGCGTGCCACGCTGGCCCAAGCCATGCGGTACTGGGCTTGCAGGGATTGCACGTCGGCCTGGTGCTGGGTCTGGTCGAGACGAAACAGCGGCTGGCCTTGTTTCACAAGCTCGCCCTCCTTCACCAGAATCCGGCTGACCACGCCGGCGCTCAGGGTTTGCACCGCCTTGCGCTTGCCTGACACCACCACCGTGCCCTGTACCGGAATGCCCTGGTCCAAGGGCGCCAGGCTGGCCCACAGGAAGAAGCCACCCGCGCCGACCACCGTCAGCAGCCAGCCCATGCGGGCGAAGAAATTGGCGTCGTGTTCTTTGAAGCGAGGTTCAACAGTGAGGCTGCTCATGCGCCTGGATTCCTTCCGGCCTGGTACTGACGACTGAAACTCACGCCCGGTTTCTCCTTGGGCGGCTCCTGCTGGCCGGACAACGCCCGCAGCACTTCCTGGCTCGGCCCGAACGCCTGCAAATGCCCTTCGCTGAGCACCAGCAACTTGTCGGCCTGGGCCAGCGCCGACGAGCGATGGGTGACCAGCACCACACTGCTGCCTTGGGCTTTCATCTGCACAATCGCGCTGGCCAACGCGGCTTCGCCGACGGTGTCGAGGTTGGAATTGGGCTCATCCAGCACGATCAAGCGCGGCCCGCCATACAGGGCGCGGGCCAACGCCACCCGTTGTTTCTGGCCGCCGGACAGGCCGCCGCCGTTGTCGCCCAACAGCGTGTCGTAGCCCTGGGGCAAGCGCAGGATCAGCTCATGCACGCCAGCCTGCTGCGCGGCATGTACTACAAGTTCGGGATCAGCCTCGCGAAAACGCGCGATGTTGTCAGCGATGCTGCCGCTGAACAGTTCGATGTCCTGGGGCAGATAGCCTATGTGGGGGCCGAGGTCCTCGCGGTCCCAGCGGTGGATGTCCGCGCCATCCAGGCGCACCGTCCCGGCCAGCGTCGGCCACACGCCCACCAGCACACGGGCCAGCGTGGATTTGCCGGAGCCTGATGCACCCAGAACGCCGAGCACTTCACCTGCGCCGAGGTTGAAGCTGACTTGATGCAAGGTCGCCACCCGCCGCCCAGGTGGGCCTGCGCTCACCTGTTCGAAGCTGACCTGGCCCTTGGGCGCCGGCAGTTTCATCTGCTCGACTTCCGGCGCAAATTCACGCAACAAATCATCCAGCCGCTGGTAGGCCAGCTTGGCCGAACTCCATTGCTTCCACACCGCAATCAACTGGTCGATGGGGCTGAGCACCCGGCCCATCAGGATGGAACCGGCGATCATCATCCCGGCGGTCATATCGCCCTTGATCACCAGCAACGCCCCCAGGCCCAGCACCAGCGATTGCAGGCACAGGCGCAGGGATTTGCTCAAAGACGTCACCACCGAGCCGGTGTCACTGGCCTTGTTTTGTAAACCGAGAAACTGCGAATGCACCGCAAACCAGCGCTGGCGCAGCGCACCGAGCATGCCCATGGCCTGGATGGTCTCGGCGTTGTGCAAGTGGCTGGTGGCCAGTTGCGTGGATTGCTGGGAATAACCACTGGCCTCGCCCAACGGTTTTTTGGTCAGGTATTCGTTCAGGCAGGCGAGGCCGATCAACAGTGCCGCGCCCGCCGTGGCCAATACGCCGAGCCACACGTTGAACAGGAAGATCACAAACAGGTAGATCGGAAACCACGGCGCATCGAAAAACGCGAACAGCGCCGGCCCGGTGATGAATTGGCGGATGTGGGTCAAATCGCCCAGGGATTGCCCGGCATGCCCCTGCCCGCTTTTCAAGTTGCGTTCGAAGGCGGCCTTGTACACGCGCAGGTTGAAACGCCGCTCCAACTGGCTGCCGATACGGATCACGATAAAGCTGCGGATCACCTCAAGCGTGCCAATAAACGCAAAGAAGCCGACGACCATCAGCGTCAACATCACCAGGGTGGTTTCATTCTGGGAGGACAGCACGCGGTCATACACTTGCAGCATGTAAATCGATGGCACCAGCATCAGCAGGTTAATCAGTGCGGTGAAACAACCCACACTGATCAAAATACTTTTGTACTCACCCAACGCCTTGAATAACGGCGCGACGGCATGGGACTTCGCCATGGTTTCTGATCTTCCCTGAAACAAATTTCACGCAATAGTTGCCCCAACCCCGAATGACGGAGCGGCCAACTAAGACATTCACGTTATAGGCTTATAACTGCAACTAAGGTGTGCGCTGCAATACAACTTCGAGGCCGGTAGGCGTGCGACCTTTATATTCGCCCTCTTGCTCTCGGTTGAGGTGGGTAATGCCGCTGCCTTCGGCATTCATCAGCCAGATGCCATCCGGTGTCGGCGTCCAGGCCAGGGGTTTTTCACCGAGCCATTGCGCGGCACAGGCGACGTCGCCGCCCAATGCATTCGCCTGTTCCAGCAGGTCCAGTGCGCACACCTGATCCTGCTGGTGCAATTGCCAGTGACCAGCCAACTGGGCGCTGGTGGGTAATACAAGACTGCTCGCCATCACGTGGGCTCCTGCCGATACGAACATCACCTGCAACACGCCGGTGATCACTTTGAATAAACGCTGCATCTTCACGCTCCATCGCTAAAGCGCGGCGCCGAAGCGCCGCGCCCGTGCATTACGCCACGATGTCGCTGACGGCTGCCTGGCCGACGGTGGTGACGAGGAAGTCCGCCACGCCGTGCCCGGAGAAGTCCACTGCCAACGTGCCCAGGTTGGTGCCTGCGGCATAGGTCAGTACAGCATCGCCGGCATGTCCGGTGAAGGCATTGACGAAGGTCAGGCCTGCGCCCTTGGTGATGCCCGACAAATCGATCTTGTCCGAACCCGAGGTAAAGTCAAAGATCTTGTCCGCAGCGCCCGGCTTGGAATCGGAACTGGCACCGAACACAAAGGTGTCGTTGCCTGCGCCGCCCCATAGTTGGTCCGCACCGCCGCCGCCGTAGATGATGTCGTTGCCGGCCCCGCCCTTGATCACGTTGGCCGCGTTATTGCCGATGATCAAGTCATTGCCGGCGCCGCCGAAGGCGTTCTCGATGGTCACGCCCTTGGCGATGGACACGTTGCCCACCAGGCCGCCAACGTCGGAGAACGACGCTTCATTGAGGTTGATCTTCTGGTTCTGGGTGAAACCGGAGAAGTCCAGGGTGTCGTTGCCACCGCCGTCCCACACCGAGAACACCAGCTTGTCGGCATTCGAGGTGGCGCTGAGGAAATCACGCCCGGTGTTGGAGTTGAAGCCGTAGGTGGTGTCGCCGGCGCGGGTGTTGTAGTTGGCACCGTAGAGCTTCTGGATCGCTGCGATGTCATCGATCAGCGGGCCGGACGCGTAGGCTTCGACGCCGCCTTTGCTGAAGTTCTGGTTGGTGTTGCTCTCGCTCCAGTAACTCATAACGCTGTAGCCACGCGTGTCCTGTCCATAGTCCGCGTCTTTGTAGGAAGGGTTACCGGTCCCGGCGTTGTAGTCGCCAGGGTGGTCCAGGCCCAGGGTATGCCCGATTTCGTGGGTCAGGGTCTGGCGGCCGTAGTTGTTCAGGTCCGGCGTCTTGTTCGGCGTGTAGCTGCTGTTGGTCAGGTACCAGGAGGTGCCGTCCAGGCCGCTTTCGTGGTACTTGTCGTTGGTGCCCGGCAGATAGGCAAACGCGGCCGCGCCGTCCTGGCCACCGCTGTAGTTGCCGAACGTCATGTGGAAGTCACCGCCCGAGGCTTTTTCGGTGAAGGTCACATTGGCCACATCCGCCCAGGACTGCATGGCCAATACGGCCTGTGCTTTCTGCTGGGTGTTGAACTGGCTGAACCCGGTGATGCCATGTTTGTTCATGGTTGCCGAGGACGCCGAGGTGAGGAAGGTGTAGGTCAGATCAATCTTGCCGTTGCCATCCAGGTCACGATAGGCCGCGTTCTCGCGCAACAGGTGGTCGGCTGCCTGATCCACCGAGAACGAAGGTTTACCGTTGACCGTGAGGTTGCCGCCACGGTCGTACAGATGGCTGAAGCTATCGATTTGCGAGTAAGCGGTGCTGGCTTGCGCCGCCGACACGATAGCCTTGTCTTTTACTTTTGACATAAACGTACTTCCTTGTTTGCAAGTGCATCAGTCTTTGTTCGATAGGAACCTCGCGGGCGAGATCGTCCTATCACTCGCCTCTTTTGAAGGCGTAAGAAAACTGACACAACTTGAAATCTTTCGTCTACATCTTTTCCAGCACTCTAAACCAATCGAACAACAACTTAGTTAAGTCCTGTGCCGTGTTTATTGGGTGGCAGTGCTTTTGTCCGACAAAAAACAGCTGGCTCATATTTAAATATTAAATAGCACTAACGCCGCTCAAGTAGAGCGGCGTCGCCATTTAATGGATCCAATATATTGGCAGGGTGTCATTAGCAACATTAAACAGCCACTACTTGTATTAATAACTTAAGGTGCCCCCTATTACCGGGACACACTCCAACCCGTCTTGTGCAATACCGCCAACAGCGTTTCACCGTCTAATCCGGGTACCTGCACACCTTGATCGGTGAGCATGCTCTCCCCGGCCAGGATCGCATTGATGATCGCCTCTTCCACCGCCTCCGCCGCCGCGCTGAACAGCGGCGAAATATGGTCGTTGTTGACCATCTGCAACGTGCTGCTGAATGGCAACCCCTTGCGTCCATAATCCGCTGGCGGCAGATCTTGGTTACCCGTGGCAAAGGCCAGGAACAGGTCACCGCTGGAATCCTCGGTGCCGCCGCCGGTACGCGCGATGCCGATGGACGCGCGTTGCGCCAGGCGCTGGCATTGGTGTGGCAACAGCGGCGCGTCGGTGGCCAGGATCACCACGATCGAGCCCATGCCCGGCGTGCCTTGCTCGGCAAAGGGCGACGCAATCTCCATCAACTGGCGCCCCACCGGGTAGCCGTCCACCCGCAGCTCCTGGCGCTTGCCATGGTTGGCCTGCACCAGCACGCCGACAGTCCAGCCGCCCTGTTCCGCCGGCAAGCGCCGCGAGGCCGTGCCGATGCCGCCTTTGAATTCATGGCAGATCATGCCCGTGCCGCCGCCGACCGCGCCTTCCTGCACCGGGCCGGTTTCGGCGTTGTCCACGGCTTCGCGCACATGCTCGGGGCCGACGTGCTGGCCCCAGATGTCGTTGAGCAGGCCGTCATAGGTTTCCATCACCACCGGCATGCACCAGTACACCGCCGGGTCCGCCAGGCGCTCGCGCTCCAGGGCGATCAGGCTGTCGCGCACAATGCCGATGCTGTGGGTGTTGGTGATGGCCAACGGGGTGGTCAACAGCCCCGCTTCGTTGATCCATTCAAGGCCGGTGGCATCACCATTGCCATTGAGCACGTGATAGCCGGCGAAGCACGGTTGCTGGCGGGCTTCGCCGGCGCGGGGTTGGATCACACTGACGCCAGTACGCACGTGCTTGCCGTCGACCAGCGTCTTGATCGTGCTGTGCCCGACCCGGACACCGGGCACATCGGTAATGGCGTTCCATTCACCGGGCGTGCCGAGCCCCAACGTGATGCCCAATTGACGTGCGCGCATAACCACTCCTTACAATTTCTGGAAGACCGGACTCAACCGGCCACTGATGCAATACAGAATCACCGACAGCGCCAGCAAACCGATGATGATCATGATGTCGCGGATCGAAGCCGCCGCGACCAGGGTGACCAGCAGATAACCCGCGCCCAGTACCGCAACCAACGCCGGCAGCGGCCACAGCGGCATGCGATAGGGATGCTCGCGATCACGCAGCAGCACCCGGCTCATCAACGCACTCAGCGCCACCACCAGGTACACCAGCATGATCAGCAACACGCTGAACGAAGTGAGGTCGGCCAGGTTGGAGCTGAAACTCAACAGCGCCGAAGGAATCGCCAGGAACAGCGTAGCCAACCAGGGCGAATCCCAGCGTGGATGAATACGTGTGAACAGTTTGTTGATGCTCGGCGTCCACAGCGCATCGCGCCCGCTGCTGAACACCACGCGGCCGATCTGGATCACGATGGCGACAATCGCATTGAACACCGACAGGAAGATCCCGGCGCTGACCAGCCGCGACAAGGTTTCATTACCGTGGCTGGTCAACAGGTAGCCGATAGGGTCCGGGCTGCTGATCATCTCACTCAGCGATGGCGCACCGATCAACAGCGCGGTGATCGGCACCAGTTCGATGATCACCACCAGGCCCAAGGACCACAGCACTGCCTTATGCACGCCTTTGCCGCCGCATTTCATGTCCTCGGCCAGCAACACCGCCGGCCCATAGCCGTTGTAGGAAAACAGACCGATACCCACCGCGCCGATCACCAGCGCCCACGGCGCCAGGTGCAGCACGCCGTTTTCGACGATCTGCGGCTGGAACAACACACTGGCCGGTTGCACCGGGTTGCCAAAGCCGATCACCACAATCACCAGCAGCGCCGCCACTTCCAGCAGCAGGCAGGTGCCGGTGATCCAGGCATTGAGCTTGATATTGAGGATGCCCAGGGCGTAGCTGCACACCACGATTACCAGCGCGACGGTCTGGGAGTCGAACTTCGTGCCCAGGGCGTTATTCAGATAAGTCGCCGCGCCTGTGGCCAGCACCGGCGGGATAAACAGCAACATCACCAGCACCGTCAGGAACGTCGCATAACCGGCCATACCACCAAACACGCGCTTGGCGTACACATATTCGCCCCCGGCGCTGTTGTGGGCGCGGCCCAGTTCGGCGTAGCAAAAGGCGAACATCAACGCGAGCAAGCCGGCCATCACAAACGCCAGGAACACGCCGCTGCCGGCCTGCTGGATGGCAAAGGGCGCAATCACAAACACGGAACTGGCCGGAGTCACCGCCGACACGGTGATGGCGACCACATCAAAGACACTCAAGGTGGGTTTCAGTACGCCGTCAGGCGTGGGGGAAGTGCTCATATCGTTATCCTCTGTCGTTGTTCTTGGTGTGAGGCAGAAACGAAACGTCTGAATATCGCGGGATATGTTTCCCGCTGAATGATGGCAACCATAAACAGGGCGTTCATGTCAGCCAATTCCCCTATTGGCGTACTCCCCTTGACGCCGCACGGCAAAAGCCGAACCCTTGGCCGATCTTTTGCGGGTGGGAGCCTGACACATGAGCCTGTTTCGCGAAGTCGGCATGCACGCCGGCCTGGGCCGCACCATTGCACACATCGGCACCGAGCATTTCTGGAAACAGTTGGTGTTGTTGCTGCACCAGTGCCTGCCGTTCGATAACGCCCTGGCGATCTTCTACCCGGTGGATGGCCCGCCCCAGGCCCTCGAAGAATACGACGCCCAGCCCAGCAGCAAACCGGCGTCGATGCTGGTGTACCTCAATGGCTTGTATTTGCTCGACCCGTTTTTCCAGGCCTGTCGCGAGGGCTATCCCAGCGGCGTGTACCGCCTGGAAGAAGTGGCACCCGATCATTTTCGCCAGAGCGAATACTTCCTCAACTACTTCCACGACAACGTGCTGGAAGACGAGGTGCAATTCATTCTGCAATTGCCGGGCGCGGGGACGTTGTCGCTGTCGTTGGGCATGCAGCGGCGTTTCAGTTTTGATGAGACCGGGCTGATGACCACCGTGGCCGCCTGGGTATTGCCGTTGATGCAGCAACACTGGCAGCAAAGCACCCAGCGTGCGCCGGCGATGGACAGTCAGATCAGGGACGCGTTGAGCCAGTTCGGTTGTGGTGTGCTGTCGGAACGCGAGCTGGAAATCGCCCGGTTGGTGTTGCGCGGGTTCTCGTCCAAGGCCATGGCCGAGCGGCTGAATATCTCGCCGGACACGGTGAAGGTGCACCGTCGGCATCTGTACGCCAAGCTGGATATTTCGTCACAGCCAGAGCTGTTTTCGTTATTTATCCAGTCGTTGGGGCATGATTTGGAACACCCCTGAGCCGTGTGTGGGCTGCTGTGGTGTGGTGAGCAGGCTTGCCCGCTCACCACAGAAAGCCCGCTCACCACAATTTAGAACAGGCCTTCAGCGCCCGGTACGAATGGCGTTCCACACCCGCGTGCGCACCCGGTCGATGTTCAATGGCATCGCTTCCAGCGCAAACAACTTGCCCATCATTTCCTCACTCGGGTAGATCTTGGTATCCGCCTTGATCTCGGGATCCACCAAGCTGTCCGCCGCGCTATTGCCATTGGCGTAGTGCACAGAATTGGTGATATCCGCCATGACCTGCGGCTCCAGCAGGTAATTCATGAAGGCATAGCCGGCCTTTTCATCCGGAGCGTCGGCGGGCATGGCGACCATGTCGAACCAGATGGCGGCGCCTTCTTTGGGGATCTGATAGCCAATTTTGACGCCATTCTTGGCTTCCTTGGCGCGGCTCTCGGCCTGCAGCACATCGCCGGAAAAGCCGACAGCCACACAGATGTCACCGTTGGCCAAGTCGCCGGTGTACTTCGAGGAATGGAAGTACGCTACATACGGTCGCACTTTCATCAGCAGAGCTTCGGCTTTCTTATAGTCATCCGGGTTCTTGCTGTGGGGCGGCAAGCCCAGATAATTCAGGGCGATGGGCAGCAGCTCCGGGCCGTTATCCAGGATGGCAACCCCGCATTTGCTGAGCTTCTCCATGTACTCGGGCTTGAAGATCAGGTCCCAGGAGTCCACGGGCGCGTTGTCGCCGAGTACCGCCTTGACCTTGTCGATGTTGTAGCCGATACCGGTGCTGCCCCACAGATACGGGAACCCATGGGCATTGCCCGGATCGTTGTTTTCCAGGGCCTTGAGCAGCACCGGGTTGAGGTTCTTCCAATTGGGCAGTTGGCTCTTGTCGAGCTTCTTCAAGGCACCGCCCTGAATCTGCCGCGCCATGAAGTGGTTGGACGGAAACACCACGTCATACCCGGAGTTACCAGTCATCAGCTTGCCATCGAGGGTTTCGTTGCTGTCGTACACGTCGTAGCTGAAACCGATGCCGGTCTGCTTCTGGAAGTTCTTGGTGGTGTCCGGCGCGATGTAGCTGGACCAGTTGTAGATTTTCACCGTCTCGGCGGCCTGGCTGATAGAGGCCACCAACATCAAGGGCAACAGGGCAATGGCTTTCATGGTTCGATTTCCTGGCGGTTTTAGGGCTGTTTTTATGGCAGGCGATCAAGGATCAAAGCGTTACAGGATCAATACGTAGGTCTTGCGCACGGTTTCCTGGATGTCCCAGATGCCGGTGCTGTTGGCCGGCAACATCAGTGCGTCACCGTCTTGTATGTGGACGATTTCACCGTTGTCAGGGGTGAAGGTGCAGCGGCCCTGGATAAAGTGGCAAAACTCCTGGGATTTGATCTGCCGACGCCAGACGCCTGGGGTGCATTCCCAGATGCCGGTTTCGACGCCGTCGCTACGCTCGACGCTCAGGGTCGAGGCCACGGCAATGGGCTCGCCCAACGGCACGGCGACGGGCGACGAGTCCGGCAGGTGGGCGTTCAGCGTGTCTTTGAATTGCGTGATGCTCATGGGGTTTTCCCGTGTGAGTGAAACGACTTAGTGCATGAAACCTTCCATGAACCCGGCCACGCCGGTCGCCAGCTTGCGGCGCCAAGGGGCGGTGTTGGGGTTGGCCAACACCTGGTCTTCATGGACAAAACTGCGAATGATCGCGTTGTAGCCCAGCCAGCGGCAGGGTTCGGGCTCCCAGGGCTTGAGCGCGTCCAGCCCACGTTCACGGATTACCCAGGGTTGATGGGTCAGCGGCGTGTCGCGGCCGAGGATCAGGTCGGCCAGGGTGCGGCCACCCAGGTTGGTGGCGCCGACGCCCTCCCCGCCATATCCGCCGGACAGTGCGATGCCGGTCTTGTGGTCGCACAGCATGTGCGGTCGGAAATTGCGTGACATGCCCAGGTTGCCGCCCCAGGAATGGGTAATCTTCACGTGCTTGAGCTGTGGGAAAAGCTCACCGAACAGGTAGCGACGCAGCTCCACTTCGCTGTCAGTCAGATCGAAGTTGTGGCGTAGCTTTCCGGCAAACTGGTAGCCGCCACGGGCGCCGAACACCAGGCGGTTGTCCGCCGACCGCTGGCCGTAGGTCACCTGGCGACTGCTTTCGCCAAAGGCTTGGCCGTGGCTCAGGCCGATTTCATCCCAGGTGCTGGCCGGCAACGGCTCGGTGGCGACGATCAAGCTTTGCACCGGCAGTTGATAACGGCCCAAGGGCGGTAAGGTGTTGGCGTAGCCCTCCACTGCCGACACCACCCAAGCTGCACGAACACCGGCCTTCGCCGTGCGTAGGCCGCCGGATTGCCAATGGGTCACGGGGCTGTTTTCGTAGATCGTCACGCCCATGCTTTCCACCACCCGCGCCAGGCCGCGCACCAGCTTGGCAGGGTTGATGGTCGCCACGTGGGGCGCATAGATACCGCCATAAGGCTTGGCGATGCGAATCTGTTCGGCCAGTTGCTGCGGGCCGAGCCAGCGATAGTCGGCTTCGGTCAGGCCCTGGGCGTAGAGTTTGTCGAGGTAACTGCGCAGGCTGCCTTCCTGCTCGGGGTAGCGCGCGGCGCAGTACAACGCGCCGCCCTTGCGGTAGTCGCAGTCGATGCCTTCACGCGCCAGCACTTGGGCGACTTCATCGGGGATGGCATGTAGCAGGTCAAACGAGGCGCGGCGCTGTTCGGGATTCAGGCCGGCCAACAAACGGTCCTCGCCCAACAGATTGCCCATCAGCCAGCCGCCGTTGCGGCCAGAGGCACCAAAACCTGCGGTTTGCGCTTCGATGATCGCGATGTTCAGTTCGGGCGCCTGGCGTTTCAGGTAATACGCGGTCCACAACCCGGTATAACCGGCGCCGATAATGGCCACGTTGACGTCCAGGTCCTGCTCCAGCGATGGCCGCGCGAGCAGCGGGTCATCCAACTGGTCCATCCATAAGCTGATGTTGCGCCATGCCGGCATGCCGGGTTCCCCTACCTCGTTTCGATAGGGTGGATCCTAGAGCGCGGTGTCAGGGGCTGTCTTGCGCGCGTGCACGCAGGGAAATTTGTTTGACGTAGGCCTTGGGTGACTGGCCCGTGTGCTGACGGAATGCGCTGTAGAACGCTGACAGCGAGTTGAAACCGGCGGCAAAGGCCAGGTCGTCGACCTTTATCGGCGGTGCTGCCTTGTCCAATGCGGCCAGCAAGTGCTGAAGCCTGGCCTGGTTGACGTAGCGATAGAAGCTTTGCCCCAGCACCTGGTTCAGCAAGTAGGAAATCTGATTACGACTGTAGCCACACTCTTTGGAGACGCGCTGCAGGTCCAGTTCCGGGTCCAGATAAGGTTGCTTGCGTTCGAAATACTGCTGCAGGTCATTGGCCATATGCCCCAATTGCTGGGGCGACAAGCCCAAACGACTGACCGAAGGCCGCGCGGCCTGGATAGGTTGCTCGTGCACCAGGGAGGCGTATTCGTTGACCCGCCAGATCAACCCATCGCGCACCGTGATGGCTTCGCTGGTGCGAAATGACACCAGGCCGTGGCCGCCACGCAAAGTGATGCGGTACTGGATGAAGGCCGTATCGCCATCGGCACGGATACGGTCGGTGTGTTCGATGGCTTCATCGGCCTCACGCGGCATGCTGGCTTGCAGGTAATCACGCAGTTCGGCGTAACCGACGACACGGTTCTGGAAAAAGTCGTGGTACTGGATGTCCGGATGGTAGTAGGACATGACGCCCTCCAGGTCCCGATGACGCCAACACAGGTGGTGACGCAGCACCAATTCGCGTGTGGCGTGGGACTGCTGGGGCTCATCGTCTTGGGCGATGTCGGGCATGGAAAGCTCTGCGGCGGGTAAACCCTGGAGATTGCCGAATTTTGCTGGGGGCTTCAATGGCGAATTGGTACTTCTGACTAATGGCCTTTTGCCCAATTCCAAGTAGGACATGACCCACATCAAACTTATGAAAAACAACCGCCGAACGGGCCCAAAAAAGTCACCTTGCGTTTGCGAACGGATGCTATTTTTAAGTTCTTAGATGCCACGACCAGTGAAGGTCTTGGCCCCCTGCCGCGAGCTAAAGGAAGCGCTCAATGAACAAGGTGGGCAACATGAACAAAGTGACGTTCCCCAACGCCTGCCAGCTGATGCGCTGGCATTTTCATCCGATGGGTTTTGAGGGCAGCATGGATGCGCCTGGCAGTATGATCGCCCGATTGTTCGACCGAGCCAGCGGCGAGACGCTGATCGCCATCGCCGGAATTCCCTGCGCCACCGTGATGAATGCTGCCGATGTGGAGCGCATCATTGAGGCCGTGGAGGATGAGCTGGAGTCGTTTGTGCCGCCGGTGTCATTGCGGGCCTGAGTGATCAGCGCCTAAACGCGCTGATCATCGAAAAACGCCTTCTTGCCATCCACCCGCTCCGAGGCCCTGGGCACATTCACGGCCTGGCCTTCGGGCTTTTCCACGTACCAGTAGCAATGGCTCACGGCGCGGGTTATGCCCACGTACGCCAGGCGCAGCACTTCGTCCCGTTGCGCATTGTCATAGGGTTCGCTGTCGCCAGCCTTGCCCAAGCCTGCCATCCGGTACACCTGGTTTTTATACGGCGAGCTGGTGACATGCTGGCAATCCCCAAGCAAAAACACCGCGTCTGCCTGAAGCCCCTTGGCACTGTGATAGGTCAACTGCTTCAATCTGCGCGCCTGGGGCGGCAAGCTAGAATCCACATTAACTAATGATTGAATATGCTCTTGAATCAATAGCTTATCGCTACTTTTTCGATAAAGCATCAAGATCGATTCACCCTTTTGATAGTGCTCCGACAACTGCCGCCCCAATGCCGCATCGTCGCGCCCCAACACCTTGACCGGCACCAATGGCTTGGGTGCGCCACTGGCCTTGGCCTTCTTGCCAGGAAGCGCCGGTGCGGCGCGCACGATATGCTCGGCCGCATCGATGATGTGCTGGTGACTGCGGTAGTTCTCGCCCAGCATCACGCAGGTGGTCGACGGCGATGGGAACTCCTTGTCGAACTCCATGAAGTATTTGGGCGAACTGCCGCGCCAGCCATAGATCGACTGCCAATCATCCCCCACACACAGCAAGGATGAGCGCTGGGCACCGCGCCCCACATGCATGGCCGGGCCACGGCTGCGGATCTCGCGCAGGCTGGCACGGATCCACGAGACGATCTGCGGCGAAACATCCTGGAACTCGTCGATCATCAAGTGCGACAGGGGACGCAGCAGCGAATCGCTGAGCAGCTTCAAATTTTCCGGGGTATTTTCGCCAAACAGCGAGAACATCCGGTTATAGGTCATGATCGGTGGCGATTGGTCCAGCAAGTGATCTTCCAGGGTTTTCCAGAAAATACTCAGGGCTTCGAAGAAGAAGCGGTCCGGGTCATCCTTGGCGAAGCTCATCTGCCCAACGGCGGTGGGTACGTCCAAGCCGAGGTTTTCGATGAATCCGGCGGCCATCACAAAACTGTCCAGCAGCGGCGCTGAAGCCAACTCGCCTTTGACCTTGTAATCAAAGCCGGGGCCGGCGGTGGCATCGCCGGCCAGACTGCTTAGCAGGCGCTTTGATGATTCGTAGCTATCTAGCCATATCAAAGGCTTACGACAGAAAGCTTGAAACAAGGTGCGCTTTACCGCCCATTCTGCGCGCACGGACAACTTCGAGTTTGGCCGGCTGGTCTGCGCGTTTTCCCGTGAGTCGAAGCCCAGGACCACCCAGGCATCCAGCTCGGGAATGTAGCCATGGCAGTGAAATTGCGCACCGTTGATTTCCACGGTCTGGCGGTTGGGTTCAATGCCCTTGATTGGCCAGGCGCCTGCGCGAAACCACAGGTCCTCGATCACATCGCAGAGTTCTTCGTCGCGCTTGGCCGCCAGTTCGGTCACGGCCACGCGTTTTTGCACATCCGGATGATCGCGCTCCAGCTCCTTGAGCTGCAGCCCGTGGCGCGCCAGTGGCGCAATCAGCTCACGGAAACGCGGGTGCTGCCCCTGCAACCGGTGATAGCAGGCATTCATCTGCTGGCGCTGGGCGTCGTTGATACGCAGGTCAAAGGGATTGCTGTCAGCGTCTTCAAAACCCGAATTCAGGTTCTCGAAGGCTTGCAGGCGCTCAAAGCCCGGCAGGCTGCGCACCATGGGCAGGATGCGCGAGTGAAAGGTCCGCACCACGGCTTGCGCTTCTTTCATACCAAGGGGTTGGCCCCAGAGGTTGAGAATCTCCATGAGCTTGTTGATGAAGTCCTTGCGCGATTCGCGGGTGAAGGTCACCACCGTCATCGAACTCAGCTCAAAGCCCAGGTAATGGGTGAGCAGCAAAATGCGCAGCACCAGCGACGTGGATTTGCCCGCACCGGCCCCGGCGATCACGGAGGTCGAGGGCGTCTCGCTGAAAATCATCTTCCATTGCGCCGCGCTCGGCTGGGCATGAGCCGGCAGCAATCGCGCAACGTCGGCCTTCATGCGCTTCTTCAGCTCGGCGGTGAGCGGCAGGCGCCAATCATCGAACAGGCTGTCATCCACACCCGGTGCACGGTGCTCATCCGGGCGGAAGTCACGAATCAACAGCACCTGGCGACCTTCTTCGATTCCATCGGCTTTGCCTTCGCGATAGCCGTACTCCACACCCGCTTCATGCCCGCTGCGAAAACCGTCCGCCTGCCCGTGCAGCCAGGAAAACCGGTGCTGGGCGCGCAAACGGGTCAAGCCATGGCCAAACAGGCGCGCAGCCAGGCGTTTGAATAGCGGCATGTCTGCCAAAGGGCGCAGTTCGGGAGGAAGATCAGGCTTTTGTTGCGACACGCGGACTCCTGCGATGAGCTGGGTTCAAACAAGTGCGCCATGGTCGCCGGAATCGACGCTCAGTTCCAGCCAATTGCTTTGCCGTCATGCAGTTAGGCGATGAACTGAAAGTCAAAGCGCCACTAACCAATCTAATCGACTGATAGGAATCAGGCAGTTTTTACGCTTTTTATCGATCATGAGCTGCAGGATCATAGGGCCATTCACAGGAGACGATCATGCTTGAACTTCGACCTTTCAATTCCCTGGGCGGCGCCCACCACGGCTGGCTTGACGCTCATCATCACTTCTCGTTTGCCGAGTACCATGACCCCAAGCGCATGCACTGGGGCAACCTGCGGGTATGGAACGACGACATCATCGCGCCGGGCACCGGCTTCCCGCAGCACCCGCACCGTGACATGGAGATCATCACCTATGTGCGCGAAGGCGCAATCAGCCATGCCGACAACCTCGGCAATAAAGGCCGTACCGAAGCCGGTGATGTGCAAGTGATGAGCGCAGGCACTGGGATTGCCCACAGCGAGTACAACCTGGAGGACACGCCGACCAAAATCTTCCAGATCTGGATTATTCCGAACGAAGCCGGTTTGCCACCTTCATGGGGCGCCAAGCCGTTTCCTAAGGGTGACCGGGAGGGTTTTGTAACGCTGGCGAGTGGTAAGGCCGGGGACAGCGAGATCTTGCGCATTCGTGCGGATGCACGCCTGGTGGCGGCGAACCTGAAGGCGGGGGAAAGCGCTGAATATCGACTGGACAGCGGGCGTCGGGCTTACCTGGTGCCAGCGACCGGGGTGATTGAAGTCAATGGCTTGCGTGCACAAGCTCGAGATGGTGTCGCGGTTGAAGATGAACAGGTGTTGCAGGTAACGGCAATTGAAGACAGCGAAATTGTGTTGGTCGACCTAGCCTGAATATAGGCAGGAGCTGGCTTGCCAGCTCCTGCAAAGGCTACTTATTGGCTGATAGCACCGTCTACCAGCACCTGCGCCTCTTCCACGAGTTGCTTGAGGTGATCCTCACCAATGAAGCTCTCGGCGTAGATCTTGTAGATATCCTCAGTGCCGGATGGCCGTGCGGCAAACCAGCCATTTTCAGTCATCACCTTCAACCCGCCGATCGCCTGGTTATTGCCCGGCGCATGGCTGAGGATCTGCTGGATGCTTTCACCGGCCAATTCGGTAGACGTCACCTGGTCTGGCGACAGCTTGCCCAGCAGGGTTTTCTGCGCCGGAGTGGCCTTGGCATCCACACGAATCGCGAACGGTTCGCCCAATGCGTCGGTCAGCCCACGGTAGATCTGGCTTGGGTCCTGGCCTTTGCGCGAGGTCATTTCCGCGGCCAACAGCGCCGGAATCAGGCCGTCTTTGTCAGTGCTCCAGACAGTGCCGTCCTTGCGCAGGAACGAAGCACCGGCGCTTTCTTCGCCGCCAAAGCCCAACGAACCTTCGAACAAACCATCGGCAAACCACTTGAAGCCAACCGGCACTTCATACAGACGACGGCCAATGCGTGCAGCGACGCGATCGATCAAGCCGCTGCTGACCACGGTCTTGCCCACGGCGGCGTCTGCGCGCCAGTCAGGGCGGTTCTGGAACAGGTAGTCGATGGACACCGCCAGGTAGTTATTGGGCGCAAGCAAGCCACCGGACGGCGTGACGATGCCGTGGCGGTCGTGGTCTGGGTCGCAGGCGAAGGCCACATCGAAGCGTTCCTTGAGACCAATCAGGCCCTGCATGGCGTAGCTGGAGGACGGGTCCATGCGGATCTGGCCGTCCCAGTCCACGCTCATGAAACGGAAGGTGGAATCGACTTCGGTATTCACCACGTCCAGGTTCAGGCGGTAATGCTCGGCAATCGCCGACCAGTAGCGCACCCCTGCTCCACCCAGCGGGTCCACGCCCAGGCGCAGGTCGGCGCTGCGAATGGCGTCCATGTCGATCACATTGACCAGGTCAGCCACGTAGCTGTTGAGGTAGTCATGGCGATGCGTGGTGTCCGCCTTGAGTGCCTGGGCGTGGGTGATGCGCTTGACCCCGGCGAGTTTGTTGGCCAGCAGTTCGTTGGCCTTGGCTTCGATCCACTTGGTCACGTGGGTATCGGCCGGGCCGCCATTCGGCGGGTTGTACTTGTAGCCGCCACTCTGCGGCGGGTTGTGCGACGGCGTGATCACGATGCCGTCCGCCAGGCCGCTGGTGCGACCACGGTTGTAGCAGATGATGGCGTGGGAAATCGCAGGCGTCGGCGTGTATTCATCGCCTTCGGCCAGCATCACATGCACACCATTGGCAGCCAGCACTTCCAGGGCGCTGGCACCGGCAGGTGTCGACAGTGCGTGGGTGTCCAGGCCGACAAACAGCGGGCCGTTAATGCCCTGGGCTTCGCGGTACAGGCAGATGGCTTGGCTGATGGCGAGCACGTGCCATTCGTTGAAGCTCAGTTCAAACGAACTGCCACGGTGCCCGGAAGTACCGAATGCCACGCGCTGGGTGGAGATTGCTGCATCAGGCTGGCCCGTGTAGTAGGCCGTGACCAGTCGCGGGATATCCACCAGCAGTTGGGCTGGCGCCGGCTTGCCCGCAAAAGGACTGATTGTCATGCATAAACCTCGGAAAGAAGGATTCGGAATAAAATGGCAGTTTACTGAGAGTTGGACTGCTGCGCGACGTTATCGATCCTACAAGAGTAAGAGAAACTTCACGCGATCATCCTATCTGTGCCTTACGCAACGCTTCGCTGAGAGCTGCCAGGACAATATCCAGGTTCGGCTGCCCCTGAAAGGTATGGCTCAGGCGCAAATGCTGCTGATGCAGACCGCTGACACTGAACAGTTCGCCAGGGGCAATCACCACTTGCTGGGAGAGCAGGCGCTGGAAGACCTGGCGCATATCCACTGCTCGTGTGGCTTTCAACCAGAACGCCGCGCCCGCAGCGGGTGCACGATAGATCATTTGGTCTCCCAGATGCTGGTCCAGGCGCTCGCACATTTCGTCTGCCTGCTGACGCAGCTGCTGGCGCAGCCCACGCAGGTGCTGGTCGATCCGCCCGCTGTGATAAAGACGCGCAATGGCACGCTGGCGAATCGGCGACAAGCGAAAGGAGCGCAGCAGGAAATGGCGCTGCAGTTCGCTGTTCATACGCCGTGACAGCAGATAACCATAGGGCGCTTCCGAGCCCAGTACTTTCTCGAACGAGGAAAACACCATCAACCGCTCAGGGTTCACCAGCTCGCGCAGTGCGACCTGTGGCTCGTGGAAACCCAGTTCACCAAAGGTGTCGTTCTCCAGTAACCAACAACCGTACTGATCCAGCATTTGCGCGATGGCCACTCGATCCTGGGGCGGCATGGAAACCCCGGCTGGCACACTGACCCTGGATGACAGCACCACCAGATGCACCGACTCGGCGCGTAACAATTGATCAAGGCACACCCGATCGAGTCGCCCTTCTGGCGTCCAGGGCAGCTCGATGATACGTACCCCGGCATCTTGAAGCAGGCGCAGGACCAGCCAATCACACGGCGACTCCACAATCACCGCTGCCCCCCTCAGGCCCAAGACTTCGATGAGGATGTCCAATACTCCGCGCAGGTCAGCGCCGATATAAACGTCATCGGCATGCCAGCAGCGGGTCGGCGACGACGTATAACGCGCCGCCAGTGCTGCGCGCAGCTCCCAGACCCCGCAAGGCTGGGACCAGGGTTGAAGATATTGCGGATACTGGCGGACCAGTTCTCGCTCCAAACGCAACAGCGTGCCATCCAGCGAAGCCAGCAGCGCCGGTTCATCGCCGCTGAGCACCACCATGCCTGGGCGCCGTGCCGCTGCGTAGAGCCGATCCAGCAGGTCGCCGCTGGCGCCTGCCAGCGGGTTTGCCGAGAGCGGCCAGGCGTAGTAACCCGATTTGGCCACCGAATAGACCCTGCCCTCTTTTTCAAGCAACGAGTAGGCGTACTGGACCGTCGAGATCGACACGTTCAAGCGACCCGCCAATTGCCGCAGGGACGGCAGTTTTACCCGCGCGTCGGTACTGACTTCATTGATCAGGCTGATCATGTAGCGATAGACCGCCTGATACGCGAAATCTGCCTGCCGTTCGCCGCGCAGCGTCATCGCCCGGACAATTGACAGGCCTGCGCGCTGTCATGGGCCGTAGAACCGACACTGCGCAATTTGCCACTTGCGTAGCCCAGCGGACGTTTGCGATAGAGGTGTTGCAACAAAGTCATCGGTAAGCCGCTGGTGTCGGTGACCCACTGTTGCAGCATCTCGGCGGACGGCTTGCCTTGCAGGACCTTGTGCAATTCGGGCAAGGCCACCAGCATGCCGGGGTGGCATTGGCGCAAATAGCCTTCCAGGCGTTCACCGTGATGGATAAACGGCGAAAACAGCAGGCAAATCAATTGAGTCTCGTCCAAGCCGAAGAACTGCTGGGCGTAGGCGCCTGACTGGATGCGACCTTCGCGGCCCCCCACCTGCGCAAGCAGTTCATCGGGCATGCAGTGTGGGACCTGCTGGATAAAGCGCTGTACCCCCTCCTCGTAATCCAGGTCCCGCAAGCACTGGGCTTGCAGCCCACGTAGATGTGCCATAAGCCGCGGGTTGGAATACGCGGGATGACTGAAGTGAAATTCCTGCGGGTCGGGTGCGAAGGCCATGAATTCGTTGAGCATGGCCGAGGATGAAAGGTCGACATCGTCCAGCAAATCGGCAACGCCAATGTAAGCCAAGTGGCGATGACCGTTCCTGCTGGGGTTGTCACTTGCAACATAATGCTCCCCATACACATCACGGTAATACCCGTCGCTCCATTCATCCATGCGCGCGAACAACCCGGTGAGTGACGACGGCCAGCCTTGCGGTATAGCGATACCAGCGCCCAACGCGGTGTTCTTGAGCCAGGCAAGGAACTGACTTTGCTTGCGCGGGGAGTCACCGCTCACCAGTGCGTGCACCCCACCATTCCAGGTGGTGATGCGCTGGTAGAAATCCCCCAGCGCCAGGTACGTATCACTGCTCAGGGTGGCGCGGCAGTCGCCCGAACTCAAATGGCCCACCATCAACATGTTGCGCTGGCTGATTTCTCGCCCCACGGTAGAAGCAGGTCGCAAGTGGTTGAAGGGCAACACTTCCTGGTTTTCCACCATCAGCAGGTCAACCCTTGGGTCATCGTGCAGAAACAGGCGGCCGTAGCCCTGATTGATGCCGTCGAGCATGCCCTCGGTCATCCCCGCATGCCGTAATGTCGCGATGCGCAATTGAAAGGTTCGTGGGGATCGACCCGCGATGGTCAGTTGCGCGGCCCGCAACAAGGCCAGCGTGTAGCTACTCACTTTGCCACCGCCATGGACCACCAGCACTTTGTAGCCACCCACTTGCTCCATGCCGCCTGCCGCCACAACGATTCGCTGGACCAGCAACTGAAGTGCCGTTCGCTCTTCGCGAGCGAAGTGCCCGATCAAGCGTTGTAGAACTTGCTGATAAACATACGTCATAGCCTGTTCGTGAATAGTGCTCATCATTCTATTACCTGAGTTTGGATATTCAGTTTCAAGCAACTGCTGGCAGTATTTGCTCGACCTATTCCACGTGTAAGAAATTCGCGCGCAGCCCGTACGGTTATGACTAGACACTAGCACCATGCAATAAAATGACATCAGTGCCATCGTATTGGGGGCATGCCCTGCAAACACGAGGAAACCCCGTATTTGCTGGACCAAGGCGAACATAATCGCGACCCTAGGATCTTTCCCACAAACCCTTACACGCATCTAACCAACTATTCGAGGAAGCGTCTTACAAATAACTGCGACCAACTTTTCAACTTATTGCATTGCGTCTTTTCATGGGCGCATGTATTTCCCTGGCGCCCGGCACTTACCGCGAGATTAGTTTCAACTACTCGCAATAGCGGTTTCGGATAGTCAATCATTGCTCAGTCCTTGAGATGAAAGTGAAGGCGCAATTATCAGTGCTGGAATAATGATTAATAGATACAGAACCCTGCCGAAAACCAGTGCAGATGACTTACAGCCGCCACCTGAATCACGCGCACACGAAAACGCCGCGCTGGAATCCAGAGCGGCGCGGGGGGAAAAGTCAGGATTCAGGCGTTAAACCACCGGCCTGAGCGTGGAGGAACACTACAGCTTCAGCCCTTTCAAATGGCGCATTTGCCCCACAAGGTAGGAGCGAGGAATACTCTTTTGAGAATATTCCTACACCCTAAACAGCCTCAACCTGCAACGCAACGCGCTCGCGGCACGGGCATTCGTCCATGTAACGATGCGCTTCCACGAACTGATTGAACGGAAACACCGTGGTTTTCAGCGGCACCAGCACGCGGTCGGCGGTGAGTTGGTTGATATCCCGCAATGCCCGCTGCAAGGCGACCTGGTCCTGGATAATGCCCAGTTCAGGCTTACCGGTGAAGTTGCCGATACAGTGCACAAAGAACTGAATGTTCTTCTGGAACGCCGCACACGCCGGGAATGGCGTCTGGTTACCGCCCTGCAAGCCATACAGCACCAGGCTGCCGCGCGGCGCCAGTACATCGCCGAGCAACGACATCTGTGGGCCGCCCAAACCGTCGAACACCACGTCGACGCCGCGGTTGTCGGTGAACTTGTTGATTTGCATCAACAGGTCCTGCTCTTCCGTGACGATGACTTTCTCGGCACCAAGGGACAGCAGGTATTCACGCTCATCACTGTCTTTGGTCGCGGCAATCACCCGCACACCCAGGGCTTTGCCCAGTTGTACAAAGGATGGGCCGGCGCAGTGGCTGGCGTCAGTCACCAAGGCAAACTGCCCCGGCTTGACCCGCGCCAGATCCACGTAGGCAAAGTAGGCAATCAACAGCGGCGTGTAGTGCACGCTCGCCTCGATAGGGCTCAAGACATCCGGATACCGGGTCAGCGCCGAACGGGGCAGGACGATCTGTTCGCCATACACCGGGTAATCATTGGGGCTCTCGGCCGGAAAACTGGCCACTTTATCGCCTACAGCCAAATCATCCACGCCATCGCCTACGGCGACCACGACACCGGCCATCTCATGGCCCAGGCCAGACGGCAGGCGTGCATGAGAAGACGCCAGGTTCTGGCGCCACAGAATGTCATACCAGCTGATGCCAATCGCTTCGACACGCACCTGCACTTCGCCCGGTGCGGGCTGCGCGGCTGCATGCTCTTCGCATTTGAGCACCTCGGCCGGACCAAACTTGTGAAAACGGATCGTGCGGGACATCGCAAACCTCGTCAAAGTAACCTCTAATGCCATGAACTCTATCTGGGCTTTCCGGGTAAGACCACCGGTCGCCATTAATAGTCGACATGCCTGTCATTGATTCCGCATGTGAGGAATAGACCTCAGCTATCGTAGGAAAACTCAATTATCCTGTGCAGAGTACCAGCCTTTCCCCGTAAGATTCATGCCGGTCATTGTTTACATATGGCCGCTCTCGTCAAGTTTGCTGACTCTTCCAGGACACAAGATGAACCGTAACGACCTGCGTCGTGTCGACCTTAACCTCTTGATCGTATTCGAAACCTTGATGCATGAGCGCAGTGTGACCCGCGCCGCCGAGAAATTGTTCCTCGGCCAGCCGGCCATCAGCGCGGCCTTGTCACGCCTGCGCGGGCTGTTTGATGACCCTTTGTTCGTGCGCACCGGCCGCAGCATGGAGCCATCGGCCCGGGCGGTAGAAATCTTCGCCCTGCTCTCCCCGGCCCTGGACTCGATTTCCACCGCCGTCAGCCGCGCCGCCGAGTTTGATCCGGCCACCAGCACGGCAGTGTTCCGCATTGGCCTGTCCGATGACGTGGAATTCGCCCTGCTGCCCCAGCTGCTCAAACGCCTTCGTGCGGAATCCCCCGGCATCGTGCTGGTGGTGCGCCGCGTCAACTATATCCTGATGCCGGGCTTGCTGGCTTCCGGCGAAATCTCCATCGGCGTCAGCTACACCGCCGACCTGCCGGCCAATGCCAAGCGCAAAGTGTTGCGCCGCAGCCTGCCGAAACTGCTGCGCGCCGACAGCGTACCGGGCTCCCTCAGCCTGGACGACTTCTGCGCCCGCCCCCACGCGCTGGTGTCGTTTGCCGGTGACTTGAGCGGGTTTATTGACGAAGAGCTGGAGAAACTCGACCGCAAACGTCACGTGGTATTGGCCGTGCCGCAGTTCAACGGCTTGGGCACTTTGCTGGCAGGCACGGATATCCTGGCGACCGTGCCGGACTATGCGGCCGAGGCGCTGACCTCGGCGGGTGGCTTGCGTGCGGAGGATCCACCGTTGCCGGTGCGCAGCTTTGAGCTGCATATGGCGTGGCGCGGGTCGCAGGATAATGATCCGGGCGAGCGGTGGTTACGGTCGCGGATTCAGATGTTTTTCGGAGACCCCGACAGTCTCTAAGATTCGTTGGCCAGGCTTGCTAGCCCCTCAACCCTTGGCACGCGCCGGTTCCGGTCGTCGTGCATCGCGAAAGGCAAACATGAATACCACCACCACGCCCAGGGAAAAAAACGCCGGGAACAACCAGATGCTCTGCCACTGGTGACCCGCAGGTGTCGCGTAATAATCGGAGACATGGCCCGCTACCCAGAAACCGATCAGCATGCCGACGCCGTAGGTGGCCAGGGTAATCAGGCCCTGGGCCGAGCTTCTGAAGCGCTCAGGGGTTTTGGCATCGGTGTAGATCTGCCCGGACACAAAGAAAAAGTCGTAGCAGATACCGTGCAGGGCGATACCGGTGAATAGCATAAAGGCCAGGTCGGCGTTGTTACCGTAGGCAAACAACACGTAGCGCAAGGCCCACGCCAGCATGCCCATAAGCAAGGCCGTCTTGATACCGAAGCGATGAATGAACAAAGGCAGCAGGAGCATGAACAGGACTTCGGAGACCTGCCCGATGGCCATCTTCGCCGTGGGGTTGGTCATGCCGATATCGGCGAGGAAGGGGTTGGCATTCTGGTAATAGAATGCCAGCGGGATACAGATCAGGATCGAGGCGATGAAAAACACCAGGTAGCTGCGGTCTTTCAACAGGCCCAAGGCGTCCAGGCCGAGGATCTGTTTAACCCCGGTTCGCGTGGTGTCGGCTTTCAGCGGTGCCGTTTTCGGCAGTGTGAAGCTGTAGACACCCAGCACCAGGGACGCCAGCGCCGCCATCAGGAAGGTGTTGCGCAGGCCACCGGAAGCAATCGCGGCTTTCGAGTCCCAGGCGAACACAAAACTGATCACCACACCCGCAACAATCCAGCCCACGGTGCCCCATACACGAATGCGCGAAAACTCCAGCGCCGGGTCGCGCATCTGCCGGAAGGCAACGGAATTGACCAAGGCCAGGGTCGGCATGTAGATCATCATGTAGGCCAGCACGTAGGGGTAGAACGCGGCAAAATCCGGCGCCCGGTAGAGCTGATACAGCAACACCGCCCCCACTAGGTGCAGCACCGCCAGAATGCGTTCGGCATTGAAGAAACGGTCAGCGATCAGCCCGATCACGAACGGCGCAATGATCGCGCCCCAGGACTGTGTCGAGAACGCCATGCCAATCTGGCTGCCGCTGGCGCCCAACTGGCTGGACAGAAAAGTGCCCAGGGTGACGAACCAGCCACCCCAGATAAAGAATTGCAGAAACATCATGGCGCTCAAACGCGCACTCATCCACGTCATAACCGTCACCGTCTTATTGTTATTGGAAAAAACTGGTGCAACTCAAGCGTCTGGCAAGCCCAACAAGCGCCTGTTGGAAGCCGCGTCGCTGACCACGCTGACGAAATCGTCAAAGGCCTTTTGGCTTCGATTGATCATGTGATCCCGGATGAACCCCGCGCCCTCGGCAGCGCCTTGTGCAGAGTCTTTCAGGCAACACTCCCACTCCAGCACGGCCCAACCGGTGAACCCGTATTGAGTCAACTTGCTGAAGATCGACTTGAAGTCGATCTGTCCGTCACCCAGTGAACGGAAACGTCCTGGGCGCTCCACCCACCCCTGGTACCCCCCATAGACGCCGGAGCGCGCGTCGGGACGGAACTCGGCGTCCTTGACGTGAAACATGCGTATACGGTCGTGATAACGGTCGATAAACCCCAAGTAGTCCATTTGCTGAAGTAACAAGTGGCTGGGGTCATAGAGGATCGCTGCGCGGGGATGATGATTGACGGCTTCAAGGAAACGCTCGAAGGAGGCGCCGTCATGCAGGTCTTCACCGGGATGAATTTCGTAGCACAGGTCGACACCGGCCGCATCGAAGCAGTCGAGGATCGGCAGCCAGCGCTTGGCCAGTTCGGCAAAACCTTGCTCCACCAACCCTGCAGGGCGCTGCGGCCACGGGTACATATAGGGCCAGAGCAAGGCCCCGGAAAACGTTGCGTGTGCGGTCAGGCCCAGACGCTGGCTGGCGCGCGCCGCCAGTTTCAATTGCTCGATTGCCCACTCGGTGCGCGCCTGGGGCTGGCCGCGCAAATGCGCCGGGGCGAAGTCATCGAACAAGACATCAAAAGCCGGATGCACGGCCACCAACTGCCCTTGCAGATGGGTGGACAGCTCGCTGATTTCAACCCCGGCGTTGGCGCACACGGCCTTGAGTTCATCGCAATAGCTCTGGCTTTCGGCTGCACGTTCAAGGTCGATGTAACGCGTGCCAAGGGTCGGCAGCTGAATGGCTGTGTAGCCCTGGGAGGCTGCCCACTGGGCGATATTGGCCAGCGAGTCAAAAGGTGCCTCATCGCTGATGAACTGCGCCAGAAAAATCCCGGGGCCGCGCAGACCGTTCGAGTTCGCAATGGATGGTTGAGGTTTCATGGGTTGCACTCCAGCGGGGTCCATTTGGCATCGCTGGTGTGACTGGCGATGGCCGCTTCGATAAAGGCCATGCCGCGCAGGCCCACCTCAATCCCCGGAACACCCGGTGCGGTGTGGCCTTCAATCTCGCCGCGAATGGCCTTGGCAAAATCGCCATACAGATTGGCCATCGCTTCCAGGTAGCCCTCGGGATGGCCGGCGGGCAAGCGCATGCGCTGGGTCGCGGCTTCGCACAACCACGGTTGCCCGATGCCGGAGCGCAAGACGCGCATCGGTTGGTCGAGTGAGCGATGAATCAGGCTGGCGGGTTGTTCCTGGCGCCATTCAAGGCCGCCCTTGTCACCGTAGACCCGAATACTCAGCGGGTTCTCTTCCCCCGCACACACTTGGCTGGCGGTCAGCACGCCAGTGGCACCCTGCGCCATCTTGAACAGCATGGCGCAATCGTCGTCCAACTGACGGCCGTCCACATGCACACCCAGGCTGGCGCAGAGGTGGGTAACGGTTTGGTCAACCACAAACTCTGCCAGGGAAAAGGCATGGGTGCCGATATCGGCGATGCAGCCGCCCACCCCGGACAGTTCCGGCTGCCCACGCCACTCGGCCTGTTTGTTGCCCTGCCCGGCCACATCCTGGCTGAGCCAGCCTTGGGGATACTCCACCAGGACCTTGCGTACTGCGCCGATCACGCCGCTGCGCACCATCTCCCGCGCTTGCCAGACCATCGGATAGCCCAGGTAGGTGTGCGCCAGCCCATACAGTCCGACACTGCTGTTCAGTCGGGTTTCAAGGCCTCGCAGTTCAGCCAGACTCAACGCTGCGGGCTTCTCGCTGAACACATGGAAGCCTGCGGTAAGTGCCTCGCTGGCCACCGGCGCGTGAAGATGATTAGGGGTAACGATTACCAGCAGCTCCATGCGCTGCTCAGCGGGTAACGCACGCTCGGCGTCAAGCATCAATTGCCAGGTGCTGTAGCAGCGTGATTGCGCCAGGCCCAGACGGTTGGCCGTTCGTGCGTTGTTGTTCGCGTCGCGACTGAACGCCCCGCACACCAGCTCAAAGCGCCCATCGAGCCCTGCGGCCTGGTGATGAGCCT
>NZ_JACARN010000096.1:0-22765 GCF_013386605.1 Pseudomonas sp. IPO3749
CCAGCGCGGGGCAAGCCCGCTCACTACAGGGGATGCATAACGCCCGCCTCAAACGGTCAATTCTTGCAAGTTGCATGGTTTATAGAAGTTCAAATTAGTTAACTCGTTGAAATATATGAAATTTTAATTTCGTGGCGACTGGCATGGTGCCTGCACTGTCCCTTTTGAGACTTGTAACACTATTTTTCTGCCTTGGAGCACAACAACAATGATCACATCCTCATCCACGCTGCAAGAGTCAAGCGCGCTCTCCGGGGTTTCCTGGGGGGCGATTTTTGCCGGGGCGGCCGCTGCGGCCGCGTTGTCGCTGATCCTGGTACTGCTGGGTTTCGGCCTGGGCTTTTCGGCGGTGTCGCCGTGGGCTGACAGCGGTATCAGTGCCAAGGGGCTTGGCATTTCCACGATTGTCTGGCTGGCGTTTACCCAAATCGTCGCGTCAGGGCTGGGCGGCTACATCGCCGGTCGGTTGCGTGTGAAGTGGGCGAATATGCACGGCGATGAGGTGTACTTTCGCGACACTGCCCATGGTTTCCTGGCCTGGGCTGTCGCTACATTGATCACTGCGGTACTGGTGGTCGGTTCGGTGAGCAGTGTCGTCAGCGGCGGCGTGAAAGCCGGTGCCAGCGTCGCAGCCGGTGCGGCCAGCGGCATCACCCAAGCCGCTGGCAGTGCCGCCAAGGGCGTCAACGGCGGCGACTTCGATTACTACGTCGACAGCCTGTTTCGCGACGACCGTCCGGTCGCCGTCAGCGATGACGCCGCCCATGGTGTGGTTGCCCGCATCTTCACCCGCACCCTGAGCAACGACGGCCAACTGGCCCCTGAAGACCGTGCCTACCTGGCCCAGTTGATCAGCCAGCGCACCAACCTCAGCCAGGCAGATGCCGAAGCGCGTATCGACAAAGTCTACGGCGATGCCCGCAAAGCGGTGGAAGACGCCAAGCTCAAAGCCAAGCAAGCCGCTGATACCGCCGCCAAGGTCGCTGCCTATACCTCGCTGTGGACCTTTGTCGCCCTGTTGATCGGCGCGTTCTTCGCCAGCTTCGCAGCCACCTTTGGCGGTCGCCGTCGCGATGCCGTGGTGTATGTCGAAACCGAACACTTCGTCCGTTAATTATTAGGAGAACATCATGCGCTCATTACTGCTTTGGTTCCTCGGTGTGCCTATTCCGGTGATCATCCTGATCGCGATCTTCATGCACTGATTGTTGCGTTACCCGAGCCGCGCCTGAGCAACAGGCGCGGCTTTTTGCTGCAAGGCCAGCCAGCTTGCCACCAGCAACACACTTGCCAGTGCCGTCATCATCACCAACGGTGCCGACGTGCCATCGGACAACAGTCCGGTCGCCCAACTGCTCACAGCCGTCAGGAACATCTGGGTGAAAAAGAACAACCCGGATGCCGTTCCCGCGATTGCACCATAGGGCTGCAGCACCGACAGCTGACAGGCCGGAATCACCATCCCCACCGACACCATGATCAGTACCATCGGCAGCACGATCGCCAGCCATTCCCCTGGCAGTGCGACGGCTGCCAGCGCCAGAATCCCACTGCCCAGCACGTTCATGGCTATGCCGGCGACGATCAAACGGTCTGCCTCGAAGCGCCGCACCAGCCGACGAAACAGGTTCGCGCCCAGCATGTAGCCGCTGATCGTGGCTGCGAATACCAGTGCGTAAGCAGTCGCAGACAGATGAAACCCCCGTTGCAGCAACGCCGAAGACTCGCTGATAAACGGAAAATAGGTGCTGTACACGCAACCGATCGCCAGGGAATAACGCAGGAAGTAACGGTCACGCAGCAGTTGGCCGTAAATGCGCAGCAGCCCACGCGGCCGGGCGGCGGCGACTTCCGGCGGGCGGGTTTCAGGCAGGCGGCGATACACCACCAGGCACAGCACAGCTCCGATTACGCCCAGCAGCACAAACAACCCGCGCCAGTTGATGAACGGCAGCATCAGGCTACCCAGTACCGGCGCGGCCATTGGCGAAATTGCCATCGCCATGGAGATCAGACCGAGCAGGCGTGCCTGTTCGTCGCGGTCGAAGTAATCGCGCACGATCACACGGCCGATCACGGTGGTGCAACAGCCACCCAAGGCTTGGAACAGTCGGGCGATGATCAGCGCGGCGATGTTGTCAGCCAGGGCACAAGCTGCCGTGGCGAGGACATACAGAAACAACCCTGCCAGCAACACCGGACGACGACCAAAGCGGTCAGTGAGCGGGCCACTGACCAGCAGCGAAATCGCCGAGCCGAGGGCGTACAGCGTCAGGGTCAGTTGCAACTGGCTGTCGCTGGTCTGGAAGTCATCGGCCATAGCGGGCAGGGCCGGCAGGTGCATGTCCAAGGTGATGCGTGGCAAGGCGATGAGCACGGTCAGCAGCACCAGCCAGAACCCGGTGGAGAGGGCGCGTTGAGTCATGGGACGTCTCAAGGTAAAGAGTAGAGCCCGGACTCTAGTCGCATTGTGGTTTAATCATTAGGACCACTTGTGCCTTGTTCGATAGGACCACTATGAGCCGAGGAAAAACCGCATCCGCCCTCGATTTGCCGCGCCCCGACACGCTGGAGGCGGGCAAGCAGCAGGGCGCCTACGAAGCCTTGCGCGGTGCGATCCTGAACCGCCAACTGCCGGCGGGCAGCCGTTTGCCCTCCACGCGGAGCCTGGCCGAACGCTGGCGGGTCTCCCGTGGCACGCTGGAAGCCGTGTTCGACCGCCTGCACAGCGAAGGCTACGTGCAGCGGGTCGCCGGGTCCGGCACGCGGGTGTGCGCGGTGATCCCCGAGCAGTTCATCGCCGCACCGTTGGCCAAGGACATACCCCGTCGGCCTGTGGAGTCTGATCTGCCGGACAGTGGTGTGCAGAGTCATGTGCCCTTTGTCGCACGGCGCCCGGATGCCAGCCTGTTCGATCTGAAGAGCTGGGCCCGCTGTATCACCCGTGGGCTGTTGTCAGTCGGGCCGGGCGTGTTGGAAGCGTCACATCCCGCCGGCCTGCCCGAGTTGCGCGCACAGATCGCCGACTACCTGCGCAGCTATCGCGGCCTGCATTGCGAAGCCGATGAAGTGATTGTCACCACCGGCATCCGCCACGCCCTGGACCTGATCGCGCGCAGCGTGCTCAAGGCCGGCGATAGGGCCTGTGTCGAGGATCCCGGCTACCTGCCGGCACGGCGCCTATTCACGCTGGCAGGCGCCAATGTGCAGGGCATCCCCGTCACCGCCGAGGGCCTCGATACCGCGCAACTTCCCGAGACAGCCCGCTTGGCCTACGTCACCCCGGCGCACCAGGCGCCGCTGGGCATGACGCTGTCGGTGTCCCGTCGCCTGGCGCTGTTGGATTGGGCAGCCCGCGCCGACGCCTGGGTGGTCGAAGACGATTACGACAGCGAGTACAACTACAACACTGCGCCACTGGCCGCCCTCAAGTCCCTGGATTCGGCCGACCGCGTGATCTACTGCGGCAGCTTCAACAAGAACCTGTTCCCCGGTTTGCGCGTGGGCTTCATGGTGGTGCCCAAGGCGTTGCGTCGTGGGCTGTTGCGCACCTTGCAACTCACCGGGCATTCGGTGGGGGCCACTGATCAATTGGGATTGGTGGAGTTCTTGCGCAGCGGTGCCTTCGTGCGTCATCTACGTGCTTCGCGCCAGGCGTACCAGGCCCGTCGCGATGCGTTGTTGGAATGCCTGGGTGGGCACTGCGCGGTCAGCGGCGAGCAGGCAGGGTTGCATTTTGTGGTGTGGCTGCCAGGTGGTGTCGAAGAGGGCGATTTCTGCAACCATGCCGCCGAAGCCGGGTTGACGCTGCAGCCTCTGGGCAAGTTCTGTCACGGCGTGAGCTTGCCGCCGGCGGTGATCATCGGCTACACCGCGTTGACCCTGGCCCAGATTCGCTTTCACGGCCGAGTTCTCACGCAATTGTTAATAGCGGCTTAACCCGTGCTTGGCTAGACTCGCGCCCCATGAGCCGCCTTCTACGCGTCATCCTCGTCATGCTTTTAAGCCTCACGCTTCCCCTGACCGGGATGGCGGGTGTGCCGTCGAGCACCGAACCTTGCCCGATGAAGATGTCGGACATGCAGGTGATGACCGACATGAACCCGGACTGCTGCCAGGACGGCGTCGATCATGGCAAGGCCTGCAAACCCGGCCAGGAATGCAAGACCGGCGGCCTGTTGCAACTGTCCCTGCCGGTGCTCAAGGCACCGTTGACCCTGGCCCATCCGCTGCTCGTCAGCGCCGCTTCGGACTTCATCCCCGACCGCACGCCGTCCGGCGTCTGGCGCCCACCCCGTTCCTGATTCCTGTTGCACCTCAAGACGCATCCCCTGATCGGGATGGCTTTGCTGTGGGCCGCGTAATGCGGCGCGCAGCGCAACGGAACAGGAATCTTCAACATGAATCCCCTCTACATGCGCGCCCTGGTGGTGGGCGTGCTGGCGTGGCCGGCGTGGGCGAGTGCGCTGACCCTGGACGACGCCCTGCGCCTGGCGCAGAACAACGCACCGTCGCTCGCTGCTGAGTCGGCCAAGTTGCAGGCCGCGACCCAGGCGGCGATCCCGGCGGGTGAATTGCCCGACCCGAAGCTGGTGGTTGGCCTGCAGAACTTCCCCATCGGTGGGCCCAATCGCGGCACGTTGTATGGCGATGACATGACCGAACAAATGATCGGTATCCAACAGCAGGTGCCCAGCCGCGACAAGCGCAAGGCGCGTATCGAACTGGCCGATGCCACGGTGGAACGCACCGCGGCTGAAGGTCGGATCGAACGCCTGAACGTGCGCCAGGCCACGGCCCAGGCCTGGATCCGTGCCTATGCGGTGGAACGCAAGGAGGCCTTGTTCAAGGACTTCTACCAGCAGAACCGCCTGCTGCAAGACAGCGTGCGTGCGCAACTGGCTGGTGGTCGCGGTCAGCCTTCGGATGCGGTGATACCGCGACAGGAAGCCGCCGAACTGGCCGGGCGTGAAGACGAACTGACCCAGCAACGCGCCCAGGCCCGCGCGGCGCTCAAGCGCTGGATCGGCCCGGCCGCCAATGAAGCACCCAGCGGCCAGCTGCCCAACTGGCCCATCGACGGGCGTTATAACCTGCATCAACACCCTGAGCTACAAGCCTTTGCACCGCGCACCCGCGAAGCCGAAGCGCGGTTGCGCGAAGCCAAGGCGCAAAAGACGTCGGACTGGAGTTGGGAAGTGGACTACCAGCACCGTGGCCGTGAATACGGCGATATGGTCAGCCTGCAATTGAGTTTCGACCTGCCGATCTTCCCCGGTCGCCGGCAAAACCCCGGGATCGCCGCCAAGCAAGCCGAACTGGATCAACTGGACGCCGAGCGCGAAGCGGTCACCCGCGAACACACCCAGCAACTGGATGATGACCTCGCGCAATACCAACGCCTGGACCGCGCCGTGCAGCGCAGCCAGGACAGTCTGGTGCCCCTGGCCGAAGAGAAGGTCGCACTGAGCCTGGCCGGTTATCGCGCTGGCAAGGGTGACTTGCTCAACCTGGTCAGTGCCCGCCGTGAGCTGGTCGAGGCCCGTTTCAAACAGATCGATGCCCTTGAGCAACGTGCCTTGGTTGGCGCGCAGCTGTATTTCGCCTACGGAGAAGCTTCCCATGATTAATCGACTCCTCGCAGTGGCGTTGTTGGGCGGCGGCCTGGGCGCTGGTTACTGGCTGGCGCAGGCACCGGCTCCGGTCGCGGCCATGGCCGACAACAAACCGGCGCTGTACTGGTATGACCCGATGTACCCACAGCAGAAATTCGACAAGCCCGGCAAATCGCCTTTCATGGACATGCAATTGGTGCCGCGTTACGCGGAAGGCGCCGCAGACAGCGCCGCCGTGCAGATCGACCCCCGTGTGGCGCAAAACCTCGGTGTGCGCCTGGCTACGGTCACCCGTGGTGTGTTGGCGTCCACACTGGACCTCTCCGGCATCCTCGCCTTCAATGAGCGCGACGTCGCCGTGGTACAGGCGCGGGCCAGTGGTTTTGTCGAGCGCGTGTATGACCGCGCGCCAGGGGATGTACTCAAGGCCGGTGCTCCTCTGGCTGACCTGTTGATACCTGAATGGGCGGCGGCTCAGGAAGAATTCCTGGCCTTGCGCCGCAGCGCGGATGCGAGCTTGTTGGGGGCAGCGCGTCAGCGTTTGCGCCTTAGCGGCATGCCCGCCGGGTTGATCGCGCAGATGGAGCGCAGCGGCCGTGCGCAATCGGTAATGACCGTCACCAGCCCCATCGGCGGTGTGGTGCAAACCCTCGACGTGCGCGAAGGCATGACGATGGCGGCGGGGCAATCCCTGGCGCGCATCAATGGGCTGGATCGCCTGTGGTTGCAGGTCGCCGTGCCGCAATCTCAAGGTGCGACCCTGGCTGTGGGGCAGGCGGTGGAGAGCCGCTTTGTCGGGCTGCCGGGGCAAGTCGTCAAGGGCACCGTCAGTGCCATTCTGCCGGCGATTGCCGGCGACAGCCGTACCGTGCAGGTTCGCGTTGAACTGCCCAATACAGACGGCACCTTGCGCCCCGGCATGACCGCCCAAGTGCGTTTGGCGCAATCCTCCCCGCAATCCGTGCTGCAAGTGCCCAGCGAAGCGTTGATCCGTACCGGTAAACGCACGTTGGTGATGCTGGCCGAGGAGGGCGGGCATTACCGTCCGGTGGATGTCGAGGTCGGCGCGCAAAGCCAGGAGATGACGGTGATCCGCAGCGGTTTGCAGGAAGGCCAGCAGGTGGTCGCGTCCGGTCAATTCCTGCTGGACTCTGAAGCCAGTTTGCGCGGGATTATCCAACCATGATCGCCTTATTGATTCGTTGGTCAGTCGCCAACCGTTTTCTGGTAGTGCTCGCGACGTTGTTTGTCACGGCCTGGGGCGTCTGGGCGGTGCAAAATACGCCGGTTGACGCACTGCCGGACCTCTCCGATGTGCAGGTGATCATCCGCACGCCGTATCCCGGCCAGGCGCCGCAGATCGTGGAAAACCAGGTCACCTACCCGATGACCACCACCATGCTCTCGGTGCCGGGCGCCAAGACCGTGCGCGGGTTTTCATTCTTCGGCGACAGCTACGTCTATGTGCTGTTCGACGAAGGCACCGACCTGTATTGGGCGCGCTCGCGGGTGCTGGAATACCTCAGCCAGTTGCAGGCGCGCTTGCCCGCATCGGCCAAACCGGCGTTGGGGCCGGACGCCACTGGCGTTGGCTGGATCTACCAGTACGCATTGGTTGACCGCAGCGGCCAGCATGACCTGGCGCAGTTGCGTGCCTTGCAGGACTGGTTCCTCAAGTTCGAACTCAAGACCCTGCCCAATGTGGCCGAAGTCGCGACCATCGGCGGCCAGGTCAAGCAGTACCAGGTGCAGCTCGATCCGCTGGCCCTGGCCAGTCGCGGCATTACCCAGGCACAGGTGGTGGAGGCCATCGGCAAAGCCAACCAGGAAACCGGCGGCTCGGTACTGAACATGGGCGAGTCCGAGTACATGGTGCGGGCGTCCGGTTACCTAAAGTCGCTGCAGGATTTTCGTGGGATTCCCTTGCGGCTGGACACGAATAATGTCCCCGTGACGCTTGGCGACGTCGCAACCATTCAGCTGGGCCCGGACCTGCGCCGGGGCGTGAGCGAGCTGGACGGGGAGGGCGAAGCCGTGGGCGGGGTGGTGATCCTGCGCAGTGGCAAGAACGCGCGGGAGGCCATCGCCGCCGTCAAGACCAAGCTTGAGCAACTGAAAAGCAGCCTGCCGCCCGGCGTGGAGATCGTCACCACTTACGACCGCAGCAAACTCATCGACCGCGCCGTGGACAACCTCAGCCACAAGCTGCTGGAAGAGTTCTTGGTGGTGGCGCTGGTCTGCGGGATATTCCTGTGGCACCTGCGTTCGTCCCTGGTGGCGATCATCTCGTTGCCGGTTGGGGTGTTGATCGCTTTTATCGTCATGCGTTTCCAGGGCATCAACGCCAACATCATGTCCCTGGGCGGCATCGCGATTGCCATCGGCGCGATGGTCGATGCGGCGGTGGTAATGATCGAAAACGCCCACAAGAAAATCGAAGCCTGGCATCACGCCAATCCGGGTCGTGAACTCAAGGGCGAAGACCACTGGAAGGTCATGACCGACGCGGCGGTAGAGGTCGGCCCGGCGCTGTTTTTCTGCCTGTTGATCATCACGTTGTCGTTCATTCCGGTGTTCACCTTGCAGGCCCAGGAAGGTCGGCTGTTCGGCCCGCTGGCCTACACCAAGACCTACGCCATGGCGGCGGCCGCCGGTTTGTCGGTGACCTTGATCCCGGTGCTGATGGGCTACTGGATTCGCGGGCGCATCCCGGATGAGCAGCGTAACCCGCTCAATCGCGGCCTGATCAAGCTCTATCAGCCTGCGCTGGAGGCGGTGCTGCGTCGGCCGCGCCTGACCCTGGTGGTGGCGTTGCTGGTGGTCGCCAGTGCGCTGTGGCCAATCTCCAAACTGGGCGGGGAATTCCTGCCGCCGCTGGACGAAGGGGATTTGCTGTACATGCCCTCGGCACTGCCGGGGCTGTCGACGCAAACGGCGGGTGAGTTGCTGCAACGCACCGACCGGTTGATCAAGTCCGTGCCGGAAGTCGCCCATGTGTTTGGCAAGGCCGGTCGCGCCGAAACCGCCACTGACCCGGCCCCGCTGGAAATGTTCGAGACCACTATCGAGTTCAAGCCCCGTGACCAATGGCGCCCCGGCATGACCCCGGACAAACTGGTGAAGGAACTCGACCGCGTGGTGCAGGTGCCGGGGCTGACCAATATCTGGATTCCGCCGATTCGCAATCGTATCGACATGCTTGCCACCGGCGTGAAAAGCCCGGTCGGCGTGAAGGTCGCCGGTACCAGCCTGATGCAGATCGACGCAGTGACCCAGGCGGTGGAAAAGGTCGCCAAGGGCGTGCCGGGCGTCAGTTCAGCCTTGGCCGAACGCTTGACCGGTGGGCGCTACATCGACGTGGATATCGACCGGGCAGCGGCCGCGCAATACGGACTGAACATCGCCGATGTGCAGTCGATTGTGTCGGGTGCCATCGGCGGGGAAACCATTGGCGAAACCGTGGAAGGCCTGGCGCGCTTCCCGATCAGCCTGCGCTATCCGAAGGAATGGCGCGACTCGGTGACGGCCTTGGCAAACTTGCCGATCTACACGCCGTCCGGCAGCCAGATCACCCTGGGCACGGTGGCCAAGGTCAAGGTGAGCGACGGCCCGCCGATGCTCAAGAGCGAAAACGCACGGCCTTCCGGCTGGGTCTACATCGACGTGCGTGATCGCGACCTGGCGTCGGTGGTGAAGGACCTGCGCGCAGCGATCAACCAGCAGGTACAACTGCAACCGGGCATGAGCCTCAGCTATTCGGGGCAGTTCGAATTCCTGGAGCGGGCCAATCAACGCTTGAAATTGGTGGTGCCGGCGACCTTGCTGATCATCTTCGTGCTGCTGTACCTGACCTTTCGCCGGGCGGATGAAGCATTGCTGATCCTGGCGACTTTGCCGTTCGCACTGACAGGCGGGGTGTGGTTGCTTTACGGGCTGGGTTTCAACCTGTCGGTGGCCACGGGCGTAGGGTTTATCGCGCTGGCCGGTGTGTCGGCGGAGTTTGGCGTGATCATGCTGCTCTACCTGAAAAACGCCTGGGCCGAACGCAAGGATGGGAACCTGCTGGCCGCCATCACCGAGGGCGCGGTGCTGCGGGTACGGCCCAAGGCAATGACCGTCGCCGTGATCATCGCTGGTTTATTGCCGATCCTGCTGGACGGCGGCACCGGCAGCGAAGTCATGAGCCGCATCGCCGCGCCGATGATCGGCGGGATGCTTACCGCACCGTTGTTGTCGCTGTTTGTGATTCCAGCGGCTTATCGGTTGATGCTCAGTCGTCGAAGCCGACCTGCTCATGAATCTCATCCACCTTCAACTCCAGCCGGTACGCCACCGCAATAAACAACGCCTGGCACAGGCACAGGGTGGCGCTCAACGAGCGGAAGGCAAACGACGAACCTTCATTCACCAACAGCACCGCGTTCGCCCGCTTGGCCAGGGGCGACAGGTTGCTGTCGGTGATGATCAACGTCTTGGCCTGATGATGCTGGGCAATCCGCAAACAGTGCTGGGTCTCTTTGCCGTAGGGCGTGAAGCTGATGGCAATCACCAAGTCGTTGGCGCGCACGCTGCGCATCTGTTCGCGATAACTGCCGCCCAGGCCTGAGATCAGGTGGATGCGCTTGTTGGTGTGTTGCAGGTTGTAGACCAGGTAATCGGCCACCGCAAAAGAGCGGCGCACGCCGACCACGTAGATATTGTCGGCGTTGACCACCAGGTCCACGGCTTTGTCGAACGCGACATCATCCAACTCCAACCCCAGGCGCTCGATGCCGGACAAAGTCGCGTTGACGCACTCACGCGCCAGGTCGCCGCCGCTGGCCTTCTGCGACTTGTTGGCGATCATGCTGCGGATGCGTTGCTGGTAGTTCTGCACCGGCGTGGTCTTGTGGGTGTAGGCCTCGCGGAACAACGCCTGCATCTCACTGAAGCCACTGAACCCGAAGCGTTGCGAGAAGCGCACGATGGCCGACGGGTGCACTTCGCACTCGCGGGCGATGTCGCTGATGCGGTCGACCATGATCCGGTCGCTCTGCTGGCTCATGTAGCTGGCGATGCGCTTGAGCTGGCGCGGCAGGCTCTCATATTCGTCGGTGATCAGCTGCAACAGGCGCTCGGCATTGATCGGAGGGCTGGCGATAGTGTCTTCCAGGGGGGTCTCGGGATCGGTGCGGGACATGGGCAATCCTTCTGGCGTTGTTGTCTGTTGCGCTGATGGGTGGCGCAAGTCTACAGGGTAGGCGCAAAAAAATACCCCGGCATCACGGCCGGCGTGGCCTGCTGAAACGATGCACTGTAGTGGGACTGGCTCTGTTCAAGCTTAATGGAAAAAATATTCCAATGAAAAAATATCTGGAATAAATATTGATTGGCGTCGCCGGACGTTCTAGTCTGCTCCCACCAAGAGCGTTTGCCACCGCCACGGCGGCACAACGCAGGCTGATAAAAATAACAGGAGCCAGCATGGGCCAGACTCGTTTTGCCAGTGGGCGTCAATTGGATCTGATTTGCCTCGGGCGCCTGGGCGTCGACCTTTATGCGCAGCAAGTGGGTGCGCGGCTTGAGGACGTGTCCAGCTTCGCCAAGTACCTCGGCGGTTCTTCCGCCAACATTGCCTTCGGCACCGCCAGGCTGGGGCTCAGGTCGGCGATGTTGAGCCGGGTCGGTGACGACCATATGGGGCGCTTCCTGGTGGAGTCCCTGGCCCGTGAAGGCTGTGACGTCAGCGGCATCAAGGTCGACCCGGAACGCCTCACCGCCCTGGTGTTGCTCGGCCTCAAGGACCGCGAAACCTTCCCCCTGGTGTTCTACCGCGAAAACTGCGCCGACATGGCCCTGCGCGCCGAAGACATCAGCGAAGCCTTTATCGCCTCTAGCAAGGCGTTGCTGATCACCGGCACGCATTTCTCCACCGACGGCGTGTACAAGGCCAGCATCCAGGCCCTGGACTACGCGGCCAAGCACAACGTCAAGCGCGTGCTGGATATCGACTACCGCCCGGTGCTGTGGGGCCTGGCGGGCAAGGCCGATGGTGAAACCCGGTTTGTCGCTGACCAGAATGTCAGCCAGCACGTGCAGACCATCCTGCCGCGTTTTGATTTGATCGTCGGCACCGAAGAAGAATTCCTCATCGCGGGCGGCAGTGAAGATTTACTCGCCGCATTGCGCAGAGTGCGTGAACTGACCCCGGCGACCTTGGTGGTCAAGCTCGGCCCGCAGGGTTGCACGGTGATCCACGGCGCCATCCCGGCGCGCCTGGAAGACGGCGCCATCTACCCTGGTGTGCAGGTTGAAGTGCTCAACGTATTGGGCGCCGGCGATGCGTTCATGTCGGGTTTCCTCAGCGGCTGGATCAACGACGCGAGTGACGAGCGTTGCAGCCAGTTGGCCAATGCCTGTGGCGGCCTGGTCGTCTCCCGCCACGCCTGCGCGCCGGCCATGCCGACGCCGGCGGAGCTGGAATACCTGTTCAACAGCCCCATGCCGATAACCCGTCCGGACCAGGACGTGACCCTGCAACGCCTGCACCGCGTGACGGTGCCGCGCAAGGCCTGGAAACAGCTGTTCGTATTTGCCTTCGATCACCGCTGGCAACTGGTGGACCTGGCGCAAAAGGGCGGCCAGGACCCGGCGCGCATCAGTGATGCCAAGCAACTGTTTATCCAGGCCATCGAACGCGTCGAGAAAAAACTCGCCGAACAAGGGGTGGCAGCCGACGTCGGCTTGCTCGCCGACCAACGCTTCGGCCAGGACGCACTCAACGCCGCCAGTGGCCGTGGCTGGTGGATCGCGCGCCCCGTGGAAGTGCAGAACTCACGGCCACTGGCCTTCGAACATGGCCGTTCAGTGGGCAGCAACCTGATCGCCTGGCCTCAAGAGCAGATCATCAAGTGCCTGGTGCAATTCCACCCGGACGACGAACCGATGCTGCGCCTGGAACAGGAAGCACAACTCAAGGCGGTGTACGAGGCGTCGATTGTCAGTGGCCATGAACTGCTGCTGGAAGTCATTCCGCCCAAGGATCACCCGTCCACCTACCCGGACGTGCTCTACCGCAGCCTCAAGCGCCTGTACAACCTGGGTATCTACCCGGCGTGGTGGAAGATCGAGGCGCAATCGGCCGAGGACTGGAAGAAGCTCGACGAACTGATCCAGGAGCGCGACCCGTACTGCCGTGGCGTGGTGCTGCTGGGCCTGAATGCGTCGGCCGAATTTCTCGCCGACGGTTTCCAGCAAGCCAGCCAAAGCACCACCTGCCGTGGCTTTGCCGTGGGCCGCACGATCTTCCAGGAACCCAGCCGCGCGTGGATGGCGGGGGAGATTGATGACGAGACCTTGATCCAGCAGGTGCAGGGTACGTTCGAGCAATTGATCAATGCCTGGCGCAGCGCACGCGGCTGAACCGCTTTCCGGCAACTTTGAAAAACAATAAAAGGTGCAGCCATGCCCGCAATCCGAATTGGCATCAACCCGATCTCCTGGAGCAACGACGACCTGCCGGCCCTGGGCGGTGAAACGCCCTTGAGCACCGCCCTGAGCGAAGGCAAGGAAATCGGCTACGAAGGTTTTGAACTCAACGGCAAATTCCCCAAGGACGCCAAGGGCGTCGGCGATGTGTTGCGCCCCTATGACCTGGCGCTGGTTTCTGGCTGGTACTCCAGCCGCCTGGCCCGGCGCTCGGTGGCCGAAGAAATCGAGGCCATCGCCGGGCATGTCGAGTTGCTCAAGCACAATGGCGCCAAGGTCTTGGTTTACGGCGAGGTGGCCGATTCGATCCAGGGCTCGCGCATCCGCCTGATCGAACGTCCGCGCTTTCACAGCGAACAGGCCTGGCAGGACTACGCCGACAAACTCACTGAACTGGCGCGCTTCACCCTGTCCCAGGGCGTGCGCCTGGCGTACCACCACCACATGGGCGCTTATGTTGAATCCCCGGAAGACATCGACCAACTGATGCGCCGCACCGGTCCTGAAGTCGGCCTGCTGTTCGATTCGGGCCACTGCTACATGGGCGGCGGTGAGCCTATCGAGGTGCTGCGCAAACACATCGACCGCATCTGCCATGTGCATTTCAAGGACGTGCGCAAGCCTGTGGTGCAACTGGCGCGCAACCAGATGTGGAGTTTTCCCGACTGCATCGTCAACGGCACCTTCACCGTGCCCGGTGATGGCGACATCGACTTTGCGCAATTGCTTGATGCACTGCTGGCCGCGCATTACGAGGGCTGGCTGGTGGTGGAAGCCGAGCAGGATCCGGCGGTGGCACCCAGCTATATCTATGCGAAAAAAGGCTACGACACCCTGCGTGCGCTTCTCAACGAGAGGACTTGAGTGATGAGCTTGTTGGTCAAAAGCAGTAAACGCGGCCAGACCATGGTCGCCCTCGAAGCCGGGCGCCTGGAGTACGTGGGTTTTTGCGCCTACCGCCTGAGCCTGGGGGAAACCCTGCCGGTCAGCGCCGGTGATAAAGAACTGTGTCTGGTGCTGCTCAGCGGCCGGGTGAACATCGAAGGCGAAGGCTTCAATTGGCAGAACCTGGGTGATCGCCAATCGGTGTTCGAAGACAAGTCGCCGTTCGCCGCCTACCTGCCGCCGGGCACCGATGCCCAGGTCACCGCGTTGAGCGACGTACAGATTGCCGTGTGCGCCGCGCCGGGCGCAGAGGGCTACGAACCTCGGCTGATCCGCCCCGAAAACTGCAAGCGCAGCGTACGCGGCAAGGGCGCCAACACCCGCTACGTGTGCGACATCCTGCCCGACAGCGAGCCGGCCCATTCGCTGCTGGTGGTGGAAGTGCGCACGCCGTCCGGGCATTCGTCGAGTTACCCGCCGCACAAGCACGACACCGACGACCTGCCGCACCAGAGCTTCCTGGAAGAAACCTACTACCACCAGATCAACCCGCCCCAGGGCTTCGTGTTCCAGCGCGTCTACACCGACGACCGCAGCATCGATCAGGCCATGGCCGTGGAAAACAGCGACCTGGTGGTGGTGCCCAAGGGTTACCACCCGGTCAGCGTGCCCTATGGCTACGAGTCCTATTACCTGAACGTGATGGCCGGCCCCAAGCGTGCCTGGCATTTCCACAACGACCCGCAGCACAGCTGGCTGCTGGACCTCTAATCAGCGGTTTGGACGGAGAACAACAATAAATGAAGTCGCCTCTACGTTTCGCCCTTAACCGCATGGTCGCTCCCCACCTGTCCCTTCCGGATTTCATCCAGTTGGCCGCAACGCTCAAGTGCGATGCCATCGAGATCCGCAATGACCTGGCCGACAAGCAGATCGAGTTCGGTACCCCGGCCAGCCGCGTGCGTGAACTGTGCGCGGTGCAGGGCATCACCGTGCTGTCGATCAACGCGCTGTACCCCTTTGATGTGTGGAACGACGAACGCCGGGCCCAGGCGATCAAACTGGCGACCTACGCCCGTGAATGCGGGGCCCAGGGCCTGGTGATGTGCCCGCTCAATGAGCCGGGCGACACGCGCAACGAAGCCCAGCGTGCCGCCGGTTTGCGCACGGCCTTGAGCGAGTTGGCGCCGATCCTGCGGGACTACGGGATTCTCGGCTTTATCGAGCCCCTGGGTTTTGAGGAATGTGCCCTGCGACGCAAGCGTGTGGCGGTGGAGGCGATCAAATCCATCGGCGGCCTGGATGTGTTCCGCCTGGTGCACGACACCTTCCATCATCACCTGGCCAGCGAACATGAGTTTTTCCCGGAACTGACCGGGCTGGTGCATATCTCCGGCGTGGAAGACAGCGAGGCGCCGCTGAATTCGATTCGCGACGGCCACCGCGTGCTGGTGGGCGAGGGCGACATCCTGGGCAACGCCGCACAGATCGACACCTTGCTCAGCACCGGCTACAGCGGCTACCTGTCGTTCGAACCGTTTGCCGAGAGCGTGCATGCATTGGCGGATATCCAGCAGGCGTTGGGGGCAAGCATCGCCCACCTGCAGAAACGATAAGGGGCGCGAGATGACCACAACAAGACTGACCATGGCCCAGGCCCTGGTGAAGTTCCTGGATAACCAATACATCGAAGTCGACGGCGTGCAGAGCAAGTTCGTCGCCGGGGTGTTCACGATTTTCGGCCACGGCAACGTGCTGGGCCTGGGGCAGGCCCTGGAACAGGATGCCGGCGACCTGGTGGTGCACCAAGGCCGCAACGAGCAGGGCATGGCCCATGCCGCCATCGGTTTCGCCAAGCAGCACCTGCGCCGCAAGATCTACGCGTGTACGGCCTCCGTCGGCCCAGGCGCCGCCAATATGCTCACCGCCGCCGCGACCGCCACGGCCAACCGCATCCCGTTGTTGCTGCTGCCCGGCGATGTCTACGCCAGCCGCCAGCCTGACCCGGTGCTGCAACAGATCGAGCAGTTCCACGACTTGAGCATCAGCACCAACGATGCCTTCCGTTCGGTGAGCAAATATTGGGACCGCATCAACCGCCCCGAGCAGTTGATGACCGCCGCCATCCACGCCATGCGCGTGCTGACCGACCCGGCCGAAACTGGCGCGGTCACCCTGGCATTGCCCCAGGACTTGCAGGCCGAGGCCTGGGATTATCCGGATTATTTCCTGCAGAAACGCGTGCACCGCATCGACCGTCGTCCGGCCACGGCTGCGATGATCAGTGATGCACTGGCGGCGTTCCGCGGCAAGCGCAAGCCGCTGATCATCTGCGGTGGCGGGGTGAAGTACTCCGGTGCCAATGCCGCGCTGCAAGCCTTTGCCGAACGCTTTGAGATTCCCTTCGCGGAAACCCAGGCGGGCAAGAGCGCCGTGGTGTCCAGCCATCCGCTGAATGTCGGCGGGATTGGTGAAACCGGCTGCCTGGCGGCAAACCTGCTGGCGCCCGAGGCCGACCTGATCATTGGCATCGGCACGCGCTATACCGACTTCACCACCTCGTCCAAATCGCTGTTCAAGCATGCCGACGTCAAGTTTCTCAACCTCAACATCAGCCCGTGTGACGCCCTGAAGCTGGACGGCGTGCAGGTGTTGGCCGACGCCCAAGTCGCCCTGGAAGCACTGGCGGATGCCCTGGGCGATTACCGTTCCGGCTGGGGCGGGCAGATCAGCGAGGCCAAGGCGCAGTTGGACGCCGAAGTGGACCGTGTGCATCAGGTCGAATATGCCGGTGACGATTTTGTGCCTGAGATCGACGACCATCTGGACCGCGCGGTGCTGCGTGAATTTATCGAGTTGACCGGCTCGTGCCTGACCCAAAGCCGCGTGCTGGGCGTGCTGAATGAAACCCTGGCCGACGACGCCATCATCGTCGCCGCCGCCGGCAGCCTGCCCGGTGATTTGCAACGCGCCTGGCGCAGCAAGGGCGTGAACACCTACCACGTCGAGTACGGCTATTCGTGCATGGGCTATGAGATCAACGCCGCCCTTGGCGTGAAACTCGCCGAGCCGAGCAAAGAGGTCTATGCCTTGGTCGGTGACGGCTCCTACATGATGCTGCACTCGGAGCTGGCCACCTCGATCCAGGAGCGGCGCAAGATCAACGTGGTGCTGCTCGACAACATGGCCTTCGGCTGCATCAACAACCTGCAGATCGGCAACGGCATGGACAGCTTCGGCACTGAATTCCGCTACCGCAACCCTGAGAGCGGCAAGCTCGACGGTGGCCTGGTGCCGGTGGACTTCGCCATGAGCGCGGCGGCCTATGGCTGCAAGACCTACAAGGTCAGCAGCGTGGAACAGTTGCAAGCCGCGCTGGCCGATGCGCGTACTCAAACGGTGTCCACGTTGATCGATATCAAGGTGCTGCCCAAAACCATGATCCACGGCTACCTGTCGTGGTGGCGAGTGGGCGTGGCGCAGGTCTCCACCAGCGAACGCACGAATGCCGCCGCGAAAAAACTCAATGAACACCTGGCGAAGGCCCGGCAGTACTAATCACAAGAGGAGTGTTTGTATGTCTTTGAAGCTCGGTGTCATCGGTACAGGCGCTATCGGCCGGGACCATATCCGTCGTTGCAGCCAGACCTTGCTCAACAGCCAGGTGGTGGCGGTGACCGACATCAACCTGGAGCAGGCCGCCAAGGTGGTGGCTGACTTGAATATCAGTGCCGAGGTATACGCCGACGGCCATGCGCTGATCAATTCCCCGGAAGTCGAAGCGGTACTCGTCACCTCCTGGGGGCCGAGCCACGAAGAGTTCGTGCTGGCCGCCATCGCCGCCGGTAAACCGGTGTTCTGCGAAAAACCCCTGGCGGTCACCGCCGAAGGCTGCCGCAAGATCGTCGATGCCGAAGTGGCCTTCGGCAAGCGCCTGGTGCAAGTCGGCTTCATGCGCCCGTACGACGAAGGCTATCGCGCCCTCAAAGCCGTGATCGACAGCGGCCAGATCGGCGAGCCGCTGATGCTGCACTGCGCGCACCGCAACCCGACGGTGGGCGAGAATTACAAGACCGACATGGCGATCACCGACACGCTGATCCACGAACTGGATGTGTTGCGCTGGCTGCTCAACGACGACTACGTGTCGGTGCAAGTGGTGTTCCCGCGCAAATCCAGCAAGGCGCTGGCCCACCTGCGCGACCCACAGATCGTGCTGCTGGAAACCGCCAAGGGCACGCGCATTGATGTGGAAGTGTTCGTGAACTGTCAGTACGGCTACGACATCCAGTGCGAAGTGGTGGGGGAGACCGGCATCGCCAAGCTGCCGGAGCCGTCCCAGGTGCAACTGCGCAGTGGCGCGAAGCTGTCCAACGCGATCCTGATGGATTGGAAGGACCGGTTTATCGGTGCCTATGACGTGGAGTTGCAGGCGTTTATCGACAGCGTACGTGCCGGCCAGGTCGGCGGGCCGTCGGCGTGGGATGGCTTTGCTGCGGCAGTGGCGGCGGATGCGTGCATCGAGGCGCAGAACAGTGAGCAGATTGTGAAGGTGAGCCTGCCGGATCGTCCGCACTTCTACGGCTAAACCAATGAAGAAACTCGGTCAAAAACTGTAGGAGCTGGCTTGCCTGCGATAGCGGTTTATCAGTGCCAGATTCATTGCCTGACACACTGCTATCGCAGGCAAGCCAGCTCCCACAGTTGATCCGGTTTCCAGTTCAAGAAGGTATCTACTCATGCGAATTGGATTGGTCGGCTACGGCCACGGAGGGCGCTTCTTTCATGCGCCGCTGATTGCAACACTGCCCGGCGCCACGTTTGTTGGCGTCGTTACGCGCTCACCTGAGCGCCGACAGCAATTGAACACGGACCTTCCTGGTGTAAAGGCCTTTGACTCCATCGGCCAGATCGTCGAGGCCGGTGTCGACGCCCTGGTCATCTCCACCACCCTCAAAGGCCGCCCGGCCCTGGTGCTGGAGGCCATCGAACACGGTGTCACCGTGGTCAGCGACAAACCCTTCGCCGCCAACGCCGAACAGGCCCAGGCGCTGATCACCGCCGCCGAGCGCCAGGGCACGCTGCTCAGCGTGTACCAGAACCGGCGTTGGGATTCGGACTACCTGACTCTGCGCAAGCTCATCGATGCCGGCGCCCTGGGCAAGATCACCCGCTTTGAATCCCGCGTGGAACGCTACAGCCCGCAGGCCGTGGGCAACGCCAGCGGTGGCGGCTGGCTGCGCGACCTGGGCAGCCATTTGGTCGACCAGGCGTTGCAACTGTTCGGCCCGGTGGATCGGGTGTTCGCCCAGTTGCATTACACCGCCGAACACCCCACGGTGGATCACGGCTTCTTTGTTTCGCTGACCCATGCCAATGGTGTGATTTCCCATCTATGGGGCAACGCTTTGCAAAACAGCCAGGCGCCGCGTTTTCGCGTCAGTGGCAGCGCAGGCTGTTACACCGTCGAAGGCCTGGACGGCCAGGAAGAAGCCTTGATGGCCGGCAAATCGCCGAAAACCGAAGGTGAACACTGGGGCGCCGAAGAGCATCGACGTTGGGGTTGGTTCGAACAAGGCGTGGAGCGTGAGCGAGTCCCCTCGGAAAAGGGCTGCTGGAATCAATTCTATCGGCAGTTGCAACTGGCGGTACAAGGGCAGGGACCGTTGCCAGTGGACGCCAATGACGCCCTGGAAACCACCCGTATATTGGACGCCGCACGGCTCAGCGCCGAGCGCCAGCAGGTGGTTTCAACAAAAATAGAATAAAATTCTAAAACAGGTTGATATGGAAATTATTTTCCAATAAAGTCTTTTCCAGGTTGCATAAAGTACGTTTGGACTCGATCCGGGCGACTCAACAAAAACAAGATCAAAAACAACCAGGTACCGTCAGATGAAAATCTTCAACGCTGTACTGCGAGTTTTACGCCCTGCCAAAGCGCCACGCGGTCTGCCCCGCGCCCGGCCGTTCTACTTCTCCTTCCTTAATGTGCTGTGCGTCGAAAACAAAGGCGCGCTGGTGTGCTGCATTCCCGGTGCACCCGTCGTCCGGCTGCCTGCCGAGCTCTGATAAACGCAACGTCCAAAAAACCAACAAGAAAGTGGAGACAGACCGTTCATGAAGACCCCGATCCGTTTTACCGCCCTGGCCTTGTCCATGCTGCTCGCCAGCGGTGTTGCCTCGGCTGCCGACCTGAAGATAGGCGTAAGCATGTCCGCCTTCGATGACACCTTTCTGACCTACCTGCGCGAAGACATGGACAAGCAGGCCAAGTCCTATCCCAAGGGCGATGGCGTGCAATTGCAGTTCGAAGACGCCCGTGCCGACGTGGTCAAGCAACTGAGCCAGGTCGAGAACTTTATCAGTCAGAAAGTCGACGCGATCATCGTCAACCCGGTAGACACCGCGTCGACGGCCAACATCATCAAGGCCGCCACCGCAGCAAAAATCCCGCTGGTGTTCGTCAACCGCCGCCCTGACAGCCCGACATTGGCCCCAGGCGTCGCGGCAGTGACGTCCGACGACGTCGAGGCCGGCAAGTTGCAGATGCAGTACATCGCTGAAAAGCTCGGCGGCAAAGGCAACATCGTGATCCTGCTGGGCGACCTGGCGAACAACTCCACCACCAACCGTACCAAGGGTGTGAAGGAAGTCCTGACTAAGTACCCAGGCATCAAAATCGAGCAGGAACAGACCGGTATCTGGCTGCGTGACAAGGGCATGACCCTGGTCAACGACTGGCTGACCCAGGGCCGTGAGTTCAACGCGGTGTTGGCTAACAACGATGAAATGGCCATCGGCGCGTCCATGGCCCTGAAGTCTGCGGGGAAGAAGGGCGTGTTGATCGCCGGTGTCGATGGCACGCCGGATGGCCTGAACGCGATCACCAAGGGTGACATGACCGTGTCGGCCTTCCAGGACGCCAAGGGTCAGGCCGACAAGTCGGTGGAGACGGCGCGCAAGATGGCCAAGAACGAGCCTATCGAGCAGAACGTGGTGATCCCGTTCCAGCTGATCACCCCGGACAACGTCAAAGACTTCAAATAGTCCCTACATAACAACAATAAGCCGGCAGGGCGGTCGTGCCCGCCCTGCCGATGGAGTACCTCCCTATGCTCGCTCAAGCGACTGTCTCGCAGCCTCCCGGTATCCAGCCCCAGCCGCTGGAAGAACCCTACCTGCTGGAAATCGTCAATATCAGCAAAGGCTTTCCCGGCGTCGTGGCCCTGGCCGACGTGCAATTGCGGGTGCGCCCCGGCACCGTGCTGGCGCTGATGGGCGAGAACGGTGCGGGCAAGTCGACGCTGATGAAAATCATCGCCGGCATCTACCAGCCCGACGCCGGGGAAATCCGCCTGCGTGGCAAGCCGATCGTGTTTGAAACACCCCTGGCGGCCCAGAAGGCCGGGATCGCGATGATCCACCAGGAACTCAACCTGATGCCGCACATGAGCATCGCCGAGAACATCTGGATCGGCCGCGAGCAGCTCAACAGCCTGCACATGGTCAACCACCGCGAAATGCACCGCTGCACTGCCGAATTGCTGGCGCGCCTGCGCATCAACCTGGACCCCGAGGAACACGTGGGCAACCTGAGCATCGCCGAGCGGCAGATGGTCGAGATTGCCAAGGCGGTGTCCTACGACTCCGACATCCTGATCATGGATGAGCCGACATCGGCCATTACCGAGAAGGAAGTGGCCCACCTGTTTTCGATCATTGCCGACCTCAAGTCCCAGGGCAAAGGCATCGTCTACATCACCCACAAAATGAACGAAGTGTTCGCCATCGCCGATGAAGTGGCGGTGTTCCGCGACGGCCACTACATCGGCCTGCAGCGCGCCGACAGCATGAACAGCGACAGCCTGATCTCGATGATGGTCGGCCGCGAACTGAGCCAGTTGTTCCCGGTGCGCGAGACGCCCATCGGCGACCTGTTGCTGACGGTGCGCGACCTGACACTGGACGGCGTGTTCAAGGACGTATCGTTCGACCTGCACGCAGGCGAAATCCTCGGTATCGCCGGCCTGATGGGCTCGGGCCGCACCAACGTGGCAGAAACCATTTTTGGCATCACCCCCAGCAGCAGCGGCCAGATCACCCTGGATGGCAAGGCGGTGCGCATTACCGACCCGCACATGGCCATCGAAAAAGGCTTTGCGCTGTTGACCGAGGATCGCAAGCTCAGTGGCCTGTTCCCGTGCCTGTCGGTCCTGGAAAACATGGAAATGGCTGTATTGCCGCACTACACCGGCAACGGCTTTATCCAGCAAAAAGCCCTGCGTGCGCTGTGCGAAGACATGTGCAAGAAGCTGCGGGTAAAAACCCCGTCCCTCGAGCAGTGCATCGACACCTTGTCCGGCGGTAATCAGCAGAAGGCCTTGCTGGCGCGCTGGCTGATGACCAACCCGCGCCTGCTGATCCTCGATGAACCCACCCGTGGCATTGACGTGGGCGCCAAGGCCGAGATCTACCGATTGATTTCATTCCTCGCCAGCGAAGGCATGGCCGTGATCATGATTTCCTCCGAATTGCCCGAAGTGCTGGGCATGAGCGACCGGGTCATGGTGATGCACGAAGGCGAATTGATGGGCACCCTAGACCGCAGCGATGCGACCCAGGAAAAAGTCATGCAGTTGGCCTCCGGGATGACGGCAGTCCACTGACGTACAGAATAAGAAGGTGATTGGCTATGAACGCAATAACGGACAACAAACCTGCGACGGTGCCCACTAAAAGTCGTCGACGCATGCCCACCGAGCTGAGCATCTTCCTGGTGCTGATCGGCATCGGCC
>NZ_JACARN010000097.1:0-3076 GCF_013386605.1 Pseudomonas sp. IPO3749
CAAATTGCTTGGGTGTTATATGGTCAAGCCTCACGGGCAATTAGTATTGGTTAGCTCAACGCCTCACAGCGCTTACACACCCAACCTATCAACGTCGTAGTCTTCGACGGCCCTTCAGGGAACTCAAGGTTCCAGTGAGATCTCATCTTGAGGCTAGTTTCCCGCTTAGATGCTTTCAGCGGTTATCTATTCCGAACATAGCTACCCGGCAATGCCACTGGCGTGACAACCGGAACACCAGAGGTTCGTCCACTCCGGTCCTCTCGTACTAGGAGCAGCCCCTCTCAAATCTCAAACGTCCACGGCAGATAGGGACCGAACTGTCTCACGACGTTCTAAACCCAGCTCGCGTACCACTTTAAATGGCGAACAGCCATACCCTTGGGACCGGCTTCAGCCCCAGGATGTGATGAGCCGACATCGAGGTGCCAAACACCGCCGTCGATATGAACTCTTGGGCGGTATCAGCCTGTTATCCCCGGAGTACCTTTTATCCGTTGAGCGATGGCCCTTCCATACAGAACCACCGGATCACTAAGACCTACTTTCGTACCTGCTCGACGTGTCTGTCTCGCAGTCAAGCGCGCTTTTGCCTTTATACTCTACGACCGATTTCCGACCGGTCTGAGCGCACCTTCGTACTCCTCCGTTACTCTTTAGGAGGAGACCGCCCCAGTCAAACTACCCACCATACACTGTCCTCGATCCGGATAACGGACCTGAGTTAGAACCTCAAAGTTGCCAGGGTGGTATTTCAAGGTTGGCTCCACGCAGACTGGCGTCCACGCTTCAAAGCCTCCCACCTATCCTACACAAGCAAATTCAAAGTCCAGTGCAAAGCTATAGTAAAGGTTCACGGGGTCTTTCCGTCTAGCCGCGGATACACTGCATCTTCACAGCGATTTCAATTTCACTGAGTCTCGGGTGGAGACAGCGCCGCCATCGTTACGCCATTCGTGCAGGTCGGAACTTACCCGACAAGGAATTTCGCTACCTTAGGACCGTTATAGTTACGGCCGCCGTTTACCGGGGCTTCGATCAAGAGCTTCGCGTTAGCTAACCCCATCAATTAACCTTCCGGCACCGGGCAGGCGTCACACCCTATACGTCCACTTTCGTGTTTGCAGAGTGCTGTGTTTTTAATAAACAGTCGCAGCGGCCTGGTATCTTCGACCGGCATGAGCTTACGGAGCAAGTCCTTCACCCTCACCGGCGCACCTTCTCCCGAAGTTACGGTGCCATTTTGCCTAGTTCCTTCACCCGAGTTCTCTCAAGCGCCTTGGTATTCTCTACCCAACCACCTGTGTCGGTTTGGGGTACGGTTCCTGGTTACCTGAAGCTTAGAAGCTTTTCTTGGAAGCATGGCATCAACCACTTCGTTAACTAAAAGTTAACTCGTCATCAGCTCTCGGCCTTAGAATCCCGGATTTACCTAAGATTCCAGCCTACCACCTTAAACTTGGACAACCAACGCCAAGCTGGCCTAGCCTTCTCCGTCCCTCCATCGCAATAACCAGAAGTACAGGAATATTAACCTGTTTTCCATCGACTACGCTTTTCAGCCTCGCCTTAGGGACCGACTAACCCTGCGTCGATTAACGTTGCGCAGGAAACCTTGGTCTTTCGGCGTGGGTGTTTTTCACACCCATTGTCGTTACTCATGTCAGCATTCGCACTTCTGATACCTCCAGCAAGCTTCTCAACTCACCTTCACAGGCTTACAGAACGCTCCTCTACCGCATCACTTACGTGATACCCGTAGCTTCGGTGTATGGTTTGAGCCCCGTTACATCTTCCGCGCAGGCCGACTCGACTAGTGAGCTATTACGCTTTCTTTAAAGGGTGGCTGCTTCTAAGCCAACCTCCTAGCTGTCTAAGCCTTCCCACATCGTTTCCCACTTAACCATAACTTTGGGACCTTAGCTGACGGTCTGGGTTGTTTCCCTTTTCACGACGGACGTTAGCACCCGCCGTGTGTCTCCCATGCTCGGCACTTGTAGGTATTCGGAGTTTGCATCGGTTTGGTAAGTCGGGATGACCCCCTAGCCGAAACAGTGCTCTACCCCCTACAGTGATACATGAGGCGCTACCTAAATAGCTTTCGAGGAGAACCAGCTATCTCCGAGCTTGATTAGCCTTTCACTCCGATCCACAGGTCATCCGCTAACTTTTCAACGGTAGTCGGTTCGGTCCTCCAGTTAGTGTTACCCAACCTTCAACCTGCCCATGGATAGATCGCCCGGTTTCGGGTCTATTCCCAGCGACTAGACGCCCTATTAAGACTCGCTTTCGCTACGCCTCCCCTATTCGGTTAAGCTCGCCACTGAAAATAAGTCGCTGACCCATTATACAAAAGGTACGCAGTCACCCAACAAAGTGGGCTCCCACTGCTTGTACGCATACGGTTTCAGGATCTATTTCACTCCCCTCTCCGGGGTTCTTTTCGCCTTTCCCTCACGGTACTAGTTCACTATCGGTCAGTCAGTAGTATTTAGCCTTGGAGGATGGTCCCCCCATATTCAGACAAAGTTTCTCGTGCTCCGTCCTACTCGATTTCATGACTAAGAGATTTTCGCGTACAGGGCTATCACCCACTATGGCCGCACTTTCCAGAGCGTTCCGCTAATCTCAAAGCCACTTAAGGGCTAGTCCCCGTTCGCTCGCCACTACTAAGGGAATCTCGGTTGATTTCTTTTCCTCAGGGTACTTAGATGTTTCAGTTCCCCTGGTTCGCCTCTTACACCTATGTATTCAGTGTAAGATAACCATCTTATGATGGCTGGGTTCCCCCATTCAGACATCTCCGGATCAAAGTCTGTTTGCCGACTCCCCGAAGCTTTTCGCAGGCTACCACGTCTTTCATCGCCTCTGACTGCCAAGGCATCCACCGTATGCGCTTCTTCACTTGACCATATAACCCCAAGCAATCTGGTTATACTGTGAAGACAACATTCGCCGAAAATTCGATAATACTCAAAACTGAGTAACTCACAAATTTTACCTTAGCCTGATCCGTTACCAGTGAAAGTAACGTTCAGTCTATCTTTCTATCACATACCCAAATTTTTAAAGAACG
>NZ_JACARN010000098.1:0-19085 GCF_013386605.1 Pseudomonas sp. IPO3749
ACTCAAGACCGAGGCTTTCCCCCCACCGCCGGCCCCCGAAGATACAACGCCTCCACCAGCTTCTGCCGCTCCTCCCGAGGCAACGTACCGGCAAACTGCGCCAAGGCAGAATCCACTAACGCCCGCAGTGCCATATCCGCCTCCCGCGCCTTGGCCAGCTCCGTCACCAACACATCCCGATCCAAGGTCGGCGCCTCCAACTGCTTGATCACCCCCAACCGCGCCTCCCGCCCCGCCATCACCAGCGGCTGGCTATCGGCACGGTTATGGCGCAACAACTGGCGCAACTCGCGCCGCCGCTCCGGCGGCAACTTGACCATCGCCTGGCGCAACCCATGCTGATTGACCAACGCCTCAACAGGCTTGGCACTCGCCATCCAGTGGTAAAGCCCCCCGCCTACCCCGCCGATCAAAAACACATTGAGCAGCACCGAGACCAGCAACCACGGTTTAAGAGATTGGGCGCTCATTGCTCGGTTTCCTCAGCGTTGACGGTAAAGATCACTTGCGCATCGCCCTGGTCAAACACGCTGGGCAACACCTCGGCAGACACCATCGGCAACGGCACGCTCAAGGACGCCACCAACATCCCAGTGACGACACCGGCAACGCCCACCCCCACCAGCCCCGCCGGTGACAGCAAGCCGGCATAACGCGACCAGAACGACCTACGGCGCGGCGCCGACTCACGGATCTGTCGGGTCAGCGCCGGGTCGGTGAATGCCAGTGGATGACTGTCCAGCTGAGCGTCGAGCCAGCCGGCCTGATCCAACGCTTCACGGGCACTGGGATTGCCGCTAGCGAGCAGCGCCTTAGCCGCCCCGCGCTCAGCCAGCGGCCAACGCTGCAGGTCGGCGCCATAGGCATCGGCCAGATAAGCAAATCGTTCGGGTGTCATGATGTTCCCCTTCCTGGGCGGGCAAGCCCGGATGTATCGGCAAGTTGGCGGCGCAACTGGCGTCGGGCCCGCGACAGCAGGCTCTCCAGTGCCTCGACGCTGATGTTCATCAGGGCCGCCGCGTCGATGTTCGACAGCTCCTGGTAGTACTGCAACACAATCGCCTCGCGCTGGCGCTCGGGCAAAGCGGCCAGTGCGGCGGCCATGCGCGCGCTGCGCTCGGTGCTTTCCAATTGTTCATCCAGAGGCGGTGCGCTGTCCGCCAGCTCCAGCGCCTCCTCCTCGTTCAACGGCCGTTCCTTGCGCCGACGCAAGCGGTCATGGCACAGGTTGAGTGCCACGCGGTGCAGCCACGTGTCGAAACGCGCCTCGCCACTGCGCCAGGTGGATGCCTGGCGCCAGATACGCAGGAAACTTTCCTGGGCCACGTCCTTGGCTTCGTCGGCATCCCCCAAGATCCGGCTGGCGAGTGCCAGCAGACGCGGCAGTTTGCGCGTCACCATTTCATTGACGGCCGCAGGTTCGTTGTTGCCGATACGTGCGAGCAGTTCAACGTCCGGATCAGTGTCGTTCAATCGGGCAGTTCTCGGTCAGCGGATCCAATGCCCTTCGCGCCAGTACCAGTTGGGACCGTGGGCTTCCCAATGGCCGGGCTCCCAACGTGCATTGCGCATCACCGGCTGCCAGTGACCCGGCACCCAGCCATAACCGCGCCCTTCCCAGCGCCAGTGGCCTCGGTCCCAGGCGTAACCGGGCCGCTCCACGGGGACCATTTCCACGCGCTCCGGTGGCGGCGCCTGGCGGATGATGATTTCGGTCTGGGCAAACACCGGGGTGCTGACAAACGCGGCAAGGGCCAGCGGAGCAAGCAAGGCAAAGCGCAATGTGGCCTGGGGTCTCATGGCAACTCCTTCATGCAACGGGCGAAAGTGCCGGTTGCTGATGGGTTGAACGGGGCGTGTCGAAAAATCCGTCGCAGGATGCGCAGATTATTGTCGCAGGCAGTATTGCCCAGGGGAGGAAGGCATTTGATGAAAGGTTTGCAAGCTTCGCGACGGATTTACGCCGGTGACAACGTTGAAGGATTAACGCTGATCAACCCAAGAGGAAACACCATGTCCCGCCGACTTTACCTGCTGGTTGCCGCACTGCTGATCGCCAGCCTCAGCGGCTGCGTGATCGTGCCGGAACACCGCCACTGCTGCTGGCGCTATTACGGCGCGCTGGATGCGCCGACCCACAGCGTCAACAGCTAGCCGACCGCCGCAAACCCCCGGCGCCCGGCCTTGATTTCGGTGCGCAACTCGCCAATCAGGTTTGAGATGGAACGGATGCTGTCCAAACCTTCGGGGGACACGCCGGTCAGCAGCAAGTCGACCCGGCCGGACTCCGGCTCGAAGATATTAATGCGCAGCGAGCCGTCGCTGTTCAAGGTGCAATCGCATGCCAGCGGCAGGAAACCCGAGGCCATGATGCGGTTGAATTCAACGATTGAAATCATGACAAGTTCCCATCCCTGGGCCTCACGAGGTGTTGTGATGGAGACAGAGTAGATGAGGTTCTACAGGGCATGGAAGCATTAATGCAAAAGTGTTAGCCATGCCTCATTTCGCCCCGGAAACGCCGAATCACTGACGCCAGAAAACCCGCTTTTTGACCTCTCGTCTGCTGCTCCGGGGAGGGCTTGACTCGAAGCGTCGATCACCAGACGCTCTTGGCTTTTCGCCATCATCTTGAGCCAAACCACCATGAGCATCGACCCTCCGAGCCAGCCCGACAGCGATGTGTACAAGACCTTGCTGGAGTCGACCAAGGCCATCCCTTGGCGCATCGATTGGCAGAGCATGACCTTCAGTTACATCGGCCCGCAGATCGAGACCTTGCTGGGTTGGACTCCGCAGAGTTGGGTGAGCGTGGACGACTGGGTCGAGCGCATGCACCCGGATGATCGCGAATACGTGGTGAACTTCTGCGTGTCGCAATCGCGCGCCGGGGTTGACCACGAAGCGGACTACCGCGCGCTGACGGTGAACGGCGACTACGTGTGGATTCGCGACGTGGTGCATGTGGTGCGCAAGGACGGCGAAGTCGAAGCGCTGATCGGGTTCATGTTCGATATCAGCGAACGCAAGAAGACCGAAGAGCACCTGGTGCGCCTGCAAAAACAACTCGAGGAATATTCCTACCAGGATGGCCTGACCGGCATCGCCAACCGGCGCATGTTTGACACTGTGCTGGAGCGCGAATGGGCCAGCGCCCAGCGCAGCCAGTTGCCGCTGTCGTTGATCATTCTGGATATCGATTTTTTCAAGCAGTACAACGACCACTACGGCCATATCAAGGGCGATGAATGCCTGCGTCAGGTGGCGAACACCCTGTCCCAGGCGGCCAACCGTCCGAGGGATTTCATTGCGCGTATTGGCGGCGAAGAGTTTGTGTGGTTGTTGCCGGAAACCGATGCGGCGTCCGCCCGGCAGGTGGCGCAGCGTTGCTTGCACCTGATCCGCCAGCAGCACATTGAGCACGGTTTTTCGCCGGTGTCGAACCTGCTGACCCTGAGCCTGGGCGTCGGTACGCGCATCGTGAAACCCGACAGCCCGATGCTGGGGTTTGTCGAGGCCGTCGACAAATTGTTGTACCAGGCCAAACGTAATGGGCGCATGCGCGCGGAGTTCGCTGACGGTGAAATGTGACGCGAGGGTCAAATCGCAGGCAAAAAAAATCCCAAGTAGCTGATGGAAACTTGGGATTTAAAAATGCATAAACCGTGGGAGGTGAACGCCCGGCTATAGTAACGATTGTAAAAACCTGTAACAAGATTATTTTAATCCTTTCGTCGGATTAAAAGTGCTGTAAGTCATTCAATAACCACACGTTTTTTAAGGTAGCGCGGTGTATCAGTGCCACTTTATGGTGCAACTACCAACAGTATTTCCACTTATAAAAAAGGGTTATTGGGTTAAAGCGGCGTCACACTTTTGGATATACGTTCATTCAGTTGCTTGCAGGCTTCTTGTGTTTCGAGGCTGTTGGGCAGTACAGAGCGCCCCACACTTTCCACCTGCCGGCAGAGCGTCAGGCGTTCGTTGGCGGCTTCCCGCTCGCGGTCAACCTCGGCGTTGAGCCGCACAAAATAGAATCCCAGCAACACTGCAGCGCAGAGCACGCCGAGCACGAAGTAGCGAAAGCTGTTGGACGGCGCATCTTGTGGCTGTTGCATAATCCTCGAGCGCCCTGCTCTACCTGTGACGAAGCGCAATTGTATGCAAATAGAAACACAGTGAATGTCGTGGATTTGTAAAACGCCCTACAGAGCCTCGCGCTGCTGCCGTCGGAACTGCCCCGGCGCCACGCCATGGGCCTTGCGGAAACACCGGGAAAAATACGCCTCGTCAGTGAAACCGCAGCGGTGCGCGACCACGCCAATCATCTGCGCACTGTTGAGCAACAAGGTGCGCGCCAACTGCATGCGCCGGTCGAGTACCAGTTGCGAGAAGGGTTTGCCGGTTTCCTTGCGCAACAAATGAGTGAGGTAGTTGGGCGACAGGAACGCCGCCGCCGCTGCATCCGTGAGGTTGAGGGTCGGTTCATGCAAGTGCTCGCGGATATAGCCCTGCACCCGTGCCAACGCATCCTTGCGCCCGCGCCGCGTGGCATTGTTGGCGGCGAAGGCCTGCAACGGCTCGGCGTATTGCTCGCAGACCAGGCCGACCAGTTGAAACAGATAGCCCTTGAGGCGTTCGCGGGCGCCGAAGGTACGGTGGGCATCGAGTTCGCGCATATGGGCAAGCCAGGTTTTTACCTGCTCGAACGCCGCATCTTCAAGGATGAAATCCAGCTGTTCCTGAAAGCGAAACGGCGAAAGCTCGGGCGCCTGGCCGATGGGAATGTCTTCCAGGTCCAAGGGGTCGCAGGTCAATTGCGGCAGGAAAAACGCCTGGCTGAAGTTGATCAGCATGAATTCGCCCTCTTCGGGATGGGGAATCACATGCAAGCGATGGGGCAGGATGAACGCTAGGGCTTTGCGCGGAAACGGCCGCACCGCGCCGCCGATATGCTGCACGGTGTCGCCGCCGAGGTTGATCTGGATCTGGAAATACTCATGGCGATGGGGGCTGGTCAGTGCCGCCCGCCCGCGTTTGTCGCGGATATAGAAGTCGGGGTGGTCGCTGCGTTGTTGCATGCCGTAAGTGGTGACGCGGGTGCCTGGCATAACGGTCTCTCGGGTGGCCTGGGCACCACTGTAGCCTCAACCCTGGCTGAGGGTGAAACGCAACTCGCCGATGCCGTCGATGCCGGCGGTGACGACATCGCCCGGTTGCAAGGTGCCGACACCTACCGGGGTGCCGGTGAAGATCAAATCGCCGGCCTTCAGTGCAACGGATTTGGAGGCATGGCTGATCACTTCACTGACGGACCAGATCTGGTCGGCCAGGTCGCCCACCTGACGCTGTTCACCGTTCACGTTGAGCCAGATCTTGCCGCTGGACGGATGCCCGACCACGCTCACCGGTTGCAGCGCAGTCGTCGGTGCGGACGCATCGAAAGCCTTGGCCCAATCCCACGGGCGTGAGAGCTTTTTCGCCTGGGCTTGCAGGTCGCGGCGGGTCAGGTCGATACCGACGCCATACCCCCAGATGTGGGAAAACGCTTGTTCCGGGCTAATGTCCACACCGCCCTTGCCGATGGCTACCACCAGCTCCACTTCGTGGTGCAGGTCGGCGGTCAGCGGCGGATAGGCGACCACGCCTTCGGCCGGCACCACGGCATCCGCCGGTTTCATGAAGAAGAATGGCGGCTCGCGGTCAGGGTCATGCCCCATCTCACGGGCGTGTTCGCTGTAGTTGCGACCCACACAGAACACCCGGCGTAGCGGGAAGCGTGCTTCGCTGCCCTGCACGGCCAGGGAGGGGGTTGGCGTAGGTGTGAATACATAGTCAGTCATGGCTTGGGCCTCTTCGGTTACCTGGCGCCAGTATGGCGAGTGGCGCCGGGGCGAAGTTGGACAGGTCTACGCAGATTTTGCACTGGACGGTGCTTCAGAAGGCCGATCCAACAGGCGATACAACGGCAGGCACGCCGCTTGGATCAGCAACATGCGGATCACCTGCATCGCCGTCACCAGGGTCACGGCCAGACCCAGGGCCTCGGCGGTGAGGCTCATTTCCGGCGCGCTGCCGGGCATCATGCCCAGGGCCAGCGACAGCCACGGCATGCCCAACCCGGCACCCAGCGCCCAGGCGGCCAATGCGCTGGCGACCACCGAACCGGTCAATAGCAGCAGCACTTTGCCCAGCAGGCCCGGCGCGCGCTGGAAGAAACTGCGGTCAAACGCAACGCCCAATGCACAGCCGATCAGCAACTGGCCGCTGCCGCTGAGCCAGCCCGGCATGCTCATCGACAGGTGATTGCAGCCCACGCCCACCGCGCAAATCAGGAACGGCCCGAACGTCCAAGGGTTAGGCAACTTGCACTGCTTGAAACCCAGGGCCGCCAGCCAGCCCACACCGAGGATGAAGATCAGCCAGGGCCAGATCACCGGCAACGGTGCATGCGCAGCAACGGGGGACATGCCGAAGGTGGCGGCTGCCGGCACCGTCAAAAGAATCAGCAACAATCGGATGCTATGGGCGGCGGCGATAAAACTGGTGTCCGCCTGGCGTTGGCGGCCAAGGTGCACCATCTCGCTGGAATTGGCCGGCATCAAGGCAAAGAATGCGGTGCTGAAAGGCACGCCCCAGCGATGCAGGAGCAGCACCGAACAAAGCGCCAGTACCAGCGTAAGCAACACCGCCGTGACGATCAGCCCGAGATGAGCCGCCACCTGCTGCATCACCGGCAGCGTGAAATGACAGCCGATGGCAACCGCCACGATGAGTTGCCCGGCCTGGCGGCCGTGGGGAATTTCCGGCACCAGGCTGCCGGCGCAACGGGTCAGCATCACGGCGACCAGCGAACCGATCACCCAGGGCAACGGCCACCCCGCCCAACTGGCAAGGCTGCCGCCCAACGCGCCGATAATCAGTGTGAAAAGCCAATGGTTGGGCATGGTCGGGTACTCGGCATGGAGAAGAATGCCGACAGGCTATAGACTTGCTCTCATCACAGAAAATATCCATTTGTGAAACCAGCTATCACTCTTTGTTATGCGAGCCATCATGAACCTGAAAGCGCTGGAGTACTGCGTCGAAATCGCCCGCCAAGGCAGCTTCACCAAGGCCGCCCAGGCATTGCACGTGGCACAGCCGGCGCTGAGCATGGCGGTGAGCCGATTGGAGGATGAACTGGGTGTGGCCCTGTTCAACCGCGCGACACGGCAGATCAGCGTGACCGCCGAAGGCCAGCTGTTCCTGGCACGCGCCGAAGCGTGTCTTGAAGGTTTGGCCGGTGCCCGCCGTGAATTGCAGGACCTGACCCAACTGCACAGCGGCGAAATCCGCGTGGGCGTGCCGCCCATGTACGGCATCCGCCATATTCCCGAACTGCTGATGCAATTTCGCGCCCAGTACCCCGGCATTGCCATGCATGTGGTGGAAGGCAGCGCCGATGACATCAGCGAACGCCTGGCCACACGGGATATCGATGTGGCGCTGCTAGAGTCGCGACGGGTGGATCCGGCATGGGAGTCGGTGCTGCTCGGCAGCGATGAGATGGTGTTGTGCATGGCCGAAGATCATCCGCTGGCGGGCAACTCGTCCATTGCGGCGCAGCGGCTGCAACACGAACCGATGCTGGTGTTCGACAACACCTTCCTGCAACGCCATCTGCTGGACGCCTTTTGCAGCAACGCCCGGGTGCGTTTCAACATTGCCCTGGAAAGCAACTTCGTGCCGCTGGTGATTACCGCCACGCGCAACGGCATGGGCGTCTCCACCTTGCTGCGGTCGGTGCAGGAGCAAGAGCCAGGGTTGGCCGGCGTGTCATTCGAGCCGGCGCAATTCATGCACTTCAACCTGTGCTGGCGCGCCAGCGAATACCTGTCCCAGGCCAATCGGCGGTTCATTGAAACGGCGAAGGTGTATTTCCAGGAGGACGCCAGCTCGCCGCTGTCACGTTAAGCGGTTATTTGCGTGCGACTTTGTAGCGCACGCAATCCTGGCGGATCGCCTCGGGCTTGAGCCGTGAACGGCTGTCGTAGGTCTGTTCGGTGATGCCCATGGCCATCATGCGCATCCACGACTTGTTGAACTTCATGCTTTGGATCTTCTGCCGCGCCGCGTATAGCGAAACGCCGGACAGTTTGAGTTCTTGGGCCCTGGCGGCGGTGCCGGCGCCCCAACTGCACATGTACTTGTCACCCTCGCGCAGCTCCCGTGCCTGCACGGCAGCCGCGCCGCCAGCCAGGGAGCAGGCGATCAGCATGATTCCAACAGAGCGCATTTGCATCCTCACCTAACCACCTGAAAATAAAAGCGATTCTGGCGAGGATTTTGTTACAAATGGGCCATTAAATTGCCTTATTGCGCAATGTTTCAGCTGGCCGCCGCCGGCGTGGTGCGAAAGGTGATGCCCAGGCGGTTGAAGGCGTTCATCAAGGCAATGCCATAAGTCAGGTCGGCCAGCTCCTTGGCACTGAACTCGGCGGCAGCCGCTGCGTACTCGGCGTCCGAGACGTCGCTGTGGGTGACCGCTTCCGCGAAGGCCAGGGCGATGCGTTCACGGGCGGTGAACACATCCCGTGCATCGTGCCACACCGGCACCAGCACCAGCTTGTCCACGGCCAGGCCTTGCTTGAGCAGGTCACGCGAGTGCATGTCGATGCAAAAGGCGCAGCCGTTGATCTGCGAAACGCGCAGGTAAACCAGGTCGATCAGCGCCTTGGGCAAGCCGCTGTTTTGCAGGTAGACATAGACGCCACCGAAAGCCTTGTAGCCTTCCGGGGATGCTTGGGTGTAATCGAGGCGAGTGGTCATGATAAATCCTGTCGAGGTTGAGTGAAGGCACCATGTTGCAGCGCCATGGCTCACCTCTGAAGAGCCAAGAATGGGCCCGGTGACCGGACCATGATGGTCTAGTCAAATATTGCAGTTATGGTCCTTGGGTACAGGTCATGCAGCCGCTACAGTTAAGGCAGCCGCGACCAGGAAATCCCCCCCCATGCACACGTTGCCCCCTTTGGACCCTACCTCGGCCGAGCCGATCTACCGTCAGCTTTACTGGCGTTTTCGCAGTGCCATCGCCGAAGGCCTGCTCAAGCCCGGAGAGCGCGTCCCGGCAGCGCGGGCGCTGGCCAAGGAATTGGGGCTCGCGCGCGGCACCATCGACAGCACCTACGCATTGCTGACCGCCGAGGGTTACCTTGAGGCTCGCGGCCAGGCGGGCACGGTGGTGGCGCACGGCATCCAGAGCGCCCGGCCTACGCCCGTGGTTATCACGCCCTACAACGCCGCGCGACAACAGTCACACGTACTGCCCTTTCAGATGGGCCTGCCGGCGCTGGACGCTTTCCCACGCAAAATCTGGTCGAAAATCGCCGCCCGCTGCGTGCGCGCCACACAACTGGCGGACATGTCCAACCCGCCGGTCTGCGGCCTGCCTTCGCTGCGCACCGCTATCGCCAGTTACTTGCAGGTGGCGCGGGGAATCCATTGCTCGCCGGAGCAGGTCTTCGTCACGTCGGGCTACCGCAACACGCTGAGCCTGATCACCCATGCGTTGCTCTCCCCCGGCGACGCGGTGCTGGTGGAAGACCCAGGTTATCTGCCCACACGACCCTTGCTGGACCATTTGCAGATCAAGTCCATCCCTGTGCCTGTGGACCAGGATGGCCTCTGCGTACAGCACCTGTGCGCTGCCCGCGCCGTGGTCGTCACCCCGGCCCATCAAAGCCCGCTGTGTGTGTCGCTGCCGCTGCCGCGCCGCCTGGAACTGCTGGCCTGGGCCCGCCGCGAACACGCCTGGATCATCGAGGACGACTACGACGGCGAGTACCGTTACGTCAGCCGCCCTCTACCGGCGCTCAAGAGCCTGGACCGTGAGGGCCGGGTGCTTTACGCGGGCACCTTCAGCAAAGTGCTGTTCCCCGGCATTCGCCTGGCCTATCTGGTGGTGCCCGTTTCCCAGGTCAGGCGTTTCGAGCAGGTCAGCCAGAGCTTCCTCGGCAACTGCCCGGAACTGACCCAGGCCATCGTCGCCAGTTTTATCGCCGAAGGGCATTTCGCCCGGCACATCCAGCGCATGCGCAAGCTGTACGGCGAGCGCCGCGAAGCCACCGCCAACGGGTTGCGCAAGGTATTGGACGCGCATATTTCCATTGATGCACAGCCTGGCGGGATGCACCTGATCCTGCGGTTCAAGACCCCGCAATCAGACCGCCTGTTGGTGCAGAAAATGGCGAGCGTCGGTCTCTTCGCAGAAGCCTTGAGCGAATGGAATGTCGTGCAGCACAGCGGTCCAGGCCTGCTGTTGGGGTTTGCCAACATCGATTCCCAGGCCAGCGCTGAAGCATTGGGCCGGCGCATCCTGGAATGCTTGTTGGCCTAGTCATCAGGCGATTTCTTGGCGCTGTGCATGTCGGCCAACAGGCGTGAAACTGCGACGCCCTCTCCCAACCAGGAATTCTGATGCGCAGTCTCACGGTGTTTTGCGGCTCCAACTTCGGCACCCACCCTCGCTACAGTGAAGACGCCAAAGCCCTGGGCCGTGAAATCGCCCGGCGCGGTATTCGCCTGGTCTATGGCGGCAGCGCCAAAGGCTTGATGGGCGTGATTGCCGACAGCGCACTGGCCGAGGGTGGCGAAGTGATCGGCGTCATCACCCGATTGCTGCATGAGCTCGGGCACATGCATCCAGGGCTCAGCGCCTATGAAATCACCGAAGACATGCGCAGCCGCAAAGCACGCATGAGCGAACTGGCCGATGGGTTTATCGCCCTGCCCGGCGGCCTCGGCACCTTTGAAGAGTTGTTGGAAGCGATGACCTTGACGCAGCTTGGCGAACACCACAAAGGCGTGGCCTGCCTGAACACCGCACAGTTTTTCGCACCGCTGCAGGGCCTGTTCGCGCACGGCGTGCAGGAAGGCTTCATCAAGGCCGAACACAGCCAGATGCTAATCGTCGAAGAGCACCCCGGCGCCCTGCTCGATGCCCTTGGGCAGTGGCAGGCGCCGGTGGTCAACAAATGGATCGAGCCCGCCAAGCGCTAGCCCGTTTCGGCCTTGGCGATGCTGCTCCCGAATCCTTTCGCCAAGGCCTTTTTTACTTCACCACTGGTAGGTCGCGCTCGCCTGCACGGTGCGTTGCGAGCCATACCAGCACCACGAATAGGAGTAGCAGGACGCAACGTACTCTTTGTTCGCCAGGTTGGTGGCATTGAGCGCCAGGCGCAGGTTGTCCTTCAGGCTGGTGATGTTCGGGATGTCGTAGTGCACCGCCGCATCGAACAGGGTGTAGCCCGGCACCTTGAGGGTGTTGGCCGTATCACCCCAGGACGAGCCGACATACCGCGCACCCGCGCCCGCACCGAAACCTTTCAGGTTGCCATCGTGGAAGGTGTAGTCGGCCCACGCCGACGCGGTGTGACGCGGTACGCCGTAGGTGGTGGTGCCTTCGGCCGCGATGGCCGGGCCTACGCCGATGTCGCTGATGGGCGCATACCGCACGGTGTTGTTGGACTTGCTGATGCGGTTGTCCAGGTAGGCATAGGCCGCAGTGATGTCCAGGTTATCGTTGAGGCTGGCCTTGCCTTCCAGCTCAAAGCCACGGGATTGCACTTCGCCGTCCTGGCTCTGGCAGCGCCCGGTACCGCACAGATGAGTCGGGTCCGGGTCGGTGGTCAGCACGTTGGTCTGGCGCAGGTCGAAGATCGCCGCGGTGATAAAGCTGTTGCTGCCCGGCGGCTGGTACTTGATGCCGATTTCGTACTGCTTGCCTTCGGTTGGTTTGAACACCGAACCGCCGTAGCCCGTGCCCGACTGCGGGTTGAACGACTCGGCGTAGCTGGCATAGGGGGCCAGGCCATTATCAAACAGGTAGACCAGGCCGATACGGCCGGTAAACGCCTTGCTGTCCAGGGACGACTCGGATTTGGCGCCGGTGCGAATCGTCTTGGTGCTGCTGTCAGTGCTGGCCCAGTCATAGCGGCCGCCCAACAACAGAACCCATTTGTCCCACTTCATCTGTTCTTGCAGGTACACGCCGGTCTGCTCGCTGCGCGACGTGCCGTCGGTGGTGTAGGCCGGTACCGGAACGGCTGCACCATAGACCGGATTGAAAATATCCAGGGTTGGCCCGGCGGTGTACACGCCTGAGCCGGACTTGGTGTCGGTGCTGGTGTTCTGGTAGTCCAGCCCCATCAACAAGGTGTGCTGCAACGGGCCGGTGTCGAATTTGGCCTGCACCTGGTTGTCGAGGGTGTAGGCATCCAGGTCGACATCGCTGGCGATGGTCGAACGGCGGATGGTGCGATAGTCCGCCATCAGGTAGTTGCTGTAGAGGCTGCGATACTGACCTTCGCTGCGCAGGTAACGCGCATTCTGGCGCACGGTCCACACGTCATCGAAGTGATGCTCGAATGCCCAGCCGATGCTGTAGTACTCGCGGTCACTTTTCTCGAAATTCTTTTCGCCGTCGTAGAAATCCACATCGATGCTGCGCCCGGTCGGGCTGTGCAGCACCGAGCCCCAGGCCGGCACCGAACCGTAGGACGCGCCTTTGGGGTCCTTCTGGAAATGCCCGAGCAAGGTCAGTGAGGTGGCGTCGTCGGGGCGCCAGGTGAAGGCGCTGGACAATGACTGGCGGCGCGTCTCGGTGTGTTCTACCTGGCCATCGGCATCGTCGAAAAGCCCGGCCACGCGGTAGGAATACACGCCCTGATCATCCAATGGGCCACTCAAGTCGAAGGTCGTGCGTTTCTTGTTGAAGGTGCCGTATTCCACGCCCACTTCGTGAAACGGCGTGTCCAGCGGGCGCTTGCTGACCATGTTGATCACGCCGCTCGGCGTACCCTGGCCGTAAAGGACCGAGGCCGGGCCGCGCAGCACTTCAACGCGCTCCAGGTCGAAAGCGTCCTTTTGCGGCAAGGCGTCGCGACTCGATGGCATGCGCAGGCCGTCGAGGTAAGTGGCCGGAGAGAAACCCCGGATGGTCAACTGGTCCAGACGCGATGCGGTGGCGCCACGGGTCTCCGGAATGACGGCGGCGCTGTAGCGCAGGATCTGGTTGAGGCTCTCGGCGTTTTGCGCACGCATCTGGTCTTTGGTGACGATGGAGATCGACTGTGGGGTTTCGATCAGCGCAGTGTCGGTCTTGGTGCCCGACAAGCTGCGCGTGGCCACATAACCGGACACTGGCCCGGTCGGGCTTTCGGTCTGGTAGGCGCCGCTGATAGTGGTGGCCTGCAACTCCATGGCCCCGCCGTTATCCGGGATGGCTTCGAGGCGGTAGCGGTCGGCGGAGAGCTTCAAGGCTTGCAAGCCGCTGCCGGCGAGCAACTGGTTCAGCGCCACATCAGTGTTGTACTGCCCACTCAGAGCCTTGCTGCGCTTGCCACGGGTCAGGCTTGCATCAAACGCCAGCACCAGGCCCGCCTGCTCGGCCAGGCTATTGAGCGCCTGGCTCAAATCACCGGCGGGAATCGAGAAACTGCGCACGGCGCTGCTGCTTTCTTCGGCAAAGGAGGACTGGACGTTCAGCAACGGCACGGCGGCAAAAGCCATCGCCACTGACAAGGCCAGTGGGTGCAAGGGACGAGCAAGGCGCGACATGGGAAATCCTGCGTAAGGGAGGTTCTATAAACCATGACGGCCATGTCGGAAGATCGGGTAAGGATGAGAGCGATTTTTATTTGAGTTGATGCGCTGCAATCAGGTTTTTCGCTCTTTTTTGTAGCTCTTTGGGTTGGTTTTTTGCGCTTTTTTCCCATGCTCAGTCAGCCCTTTCTGAATTTCTCAACCGCTCATCCCGCTGCGTTTTGCTACGGCATGCTCCGACGCCTTGCCCTTTGCCGAGACGTCACGGATGACCCACCCTTCCCACATTGCCCTGATTGAATTTGAGCTGGATGGCTTTCATCAGAGCCTGGTTATTTATCGCCAGCAGATGGACGCGTGGTATTCGCGTGCGCTGGATTCGGTGAGCCACCGGCTGGACATGCCGTCGCTGCTGGGGATGGATCGGGTGTTGCGGGTGGGGGATTCGCAGCGGGCGGTGAGTATTGCGGATGCCGACTTTTCGACCGTGGCCCAGTGCGCGGTGGGCGGCGAGCTGAAGATCGAGAGCCTGTTCGAGTCGGTGTATGACGTGCCGATCGGCAACATCCCGGTGGAGGTGATCGGGCTGGATGACGGCAGTTCCACCGTGATCATGCTGGATGAACAAGGCAAAGGCTCGCACCACTGCGCGGCGGGCGGGCGCTATCAAGTGCGGGTGCAAGGGGGCGTTTCTACTGAGCAAGTGGACGCGTTGTTTGCGTCTTACGCAGGGCTGACCGGGGATCTGGAGCAGTGGCTTCGGTCTGAGTGGTCGGGTTTTAAACCGCACTGGGAGCAGTCCACCGCCAGTGCGATTGGCAGCGGCGTACTGGCGGGCAGTTGGGCGGCGATTCGTGATGTGTGGGACAGCATCAAGCTGGTGCAGGCGATTCTTGATGACCCATTGAAGTATGTCGAACAGCTGGGCGCAGAAGCGGCCAAATTGGCGCAGCTCGCCACCGATGCGCCCAAGGTCATGGAACAGGCGATGTTGCTGGCCAGTGATGAGGCGGCGCTGTTCCTGATGCTGCGCACGGCAATGATCTGGCTGGACGCATTGCCGCCCGGTGAAATAGCTGAGATGGCGGCTGGGTTTGTGGTGTCGTTGCTGATTGATCTGGTGATTGGCGTGGTGTTGACCATCGCGTTACCGGCGGCGGGTGTGGCGTATTTGAGTCTGCGGCTGGTCAAGTATGGCGGGCAGATTCTTGATGCTGCGGTGGGTTTTGTCAGGGGGCTTTTGGGAATTCTGACAAAGTTCATGCAGGCCGTGGATCGCTACAAGGCGGTCGCGGTTCGCGGTGTGGTGGGTGGGTTGAAGCAAGGCAGGCTGCAGATGCGCTGGAAGGCGCGGCAGAACGCAGTGCTGAAGCAGGCGGAGCCTGTGGATGATGTACCGGCTTCTGCTCGAAATCCGGCTGGGGATGCGGCGGCGTCTTCGGATAAGACAGCCACTAACGGCTGCCCAGTGTCGATGGTCACGGGTGAGGAACTGCTGACGCTGACCGATGGGACTCTGGACGGGATCTTGCCGTTTGAGTGGACCCGCTTGTACCGCACCAGTGCGGTGGACGTGGATGGCGGGCTGGGGTTTGGCTGGAGTCACTCGCTGGCGCATCGGCTGAGTGTGTCCGGGGACTCCGTGGTGTGGACGGATCATGAGAATCGGTCGACTACCCTGCCCTTGCCTTCTGTTTCTCGGCCGGCGATTACCAATAGCCTGGCCGAAGCGGCGATCTACTTGGGGTCGCTGCCTGATGAGTTGGTGCTGGCCCAGGCGTCTCGTTTCTACCACTTTCGCGACGGTGTGCTGACGGCGATCAGCGATGCGTATGACAACCGGTTGCGCATTTTCCGTAATTACCTGGGACAGATTGAGCGGCTGGATAACGGCGTTGGACGCTCGCTGTTTTTGCGCTACGCGTCAGGTCGCATTGTGGCGGTGGACTACCAGATTGAGCGGGCCGTGGATGACGGGCCGTTTGTTTGGGTGACGGAGCAGAACGTTGTTTCCTACGCCTATGACGCGGTGGGTCAGTTGGTTTGTGCGACCAATGCCGTAGGCGAAAGTGAGGTTTATCGGTACGACGAGCAGCACGTCATTCTTGAGCGTGGTTTGGCCGGTGGCGCGAGTTTTTTCTGGGAGTGGGAAAGGTCTGGCAAGGCCGCGCGGTGTGTCCGGCATTGGGCCAGTTTTTCGCAGATGGATACGCGCTATGCCTGGGATGAGCACGGCCAGGTCACGGTGTTTAACGCCGATGGTAGCCAGGAAGTCTATGTGCATGACCAGCGAGCGCGGCTGGTGCGGCGGGTGGATCCTGACGGCGCTGAGCACTTCAAATCCTACGATGAGAAAGGGCGGCTGACGGTTGAGCAGGATCCGCTGGGGGCGATCACGGCGTATCAGTACGACGAAGCCGGGCGTTTGGTGGCGTTGTTTCCGGGGGATGATGAGCCGACGACCTACGAGCATGACAATGGATTCGTACGGGTTGTAAGGCGGGGTCAGGCGGTTTGGAAGTATGAGCGTAATGAACAGGGCGATGTTACGCGTAGGACCGATCCTGACGGCAACGCTACTGAGTACGGCTACAACAAATATGGGCAACTGACGCAGGTTTGGCTGCCGGATCACAGCTGTCACCGGCTGGTGTGGAATGAGCGTGGGCAGTTGCTTGAGGAGCAGTTACCGAATGCCGGAATCAAGCGTTATAGCTATGACGATCTTGGTCGGAAAGTCGCGCGTGAGGACGAGCATGGCGCGCTAACCCAGTATCAATGGGACGCGGCAGGCCGCTTGCTGAAATTGATTCAGCCTGGCGGTGCCACACGGGAATACAGCTACAACCCATACGGAAAAATCACTTCCGAGCGGGATGAACTCGGCCAGGTCACCCGCTACGAATACACCGACGGCCTGCACCTGATCAGCCGTCGCATCAATGCTGATGGCAGTCAGGTTAAATACCGTTACGACAATGTGCGGTTGTTGCTCACCGAGATCGAAAACGAGGTGGGTGAAACCTACCGGCTCCAATATCACGCCAATGGATTGATCCAGCAGGAAACCGGGTTTGATGGGCAGCGCACGGCTTACGTGTATGACCTCAACGGCAACCTTCAGGAAAAGACCGAACACGGAGACGACGGCAGTCAGTTGGTTACCCGCTACGAGCGCGACTATGCCGGACGCCTCGTACGAAAAACCCTGCCCGACGGCAACTTGGTCGATTACGCCTACGACCGCCAGGGCAATCTCTTAAGCGTCGAAGACGGCCACTGGGCGCTGGCCTACGAGTACGACAGCCAAAACCGTCTCACCGCCGAACACCAAGGCTGGGGCACGCTGCGCTATGGCTACGACGCCTGCGGCCAACTGCAAAACCTGCGCCTGCCCGACAACAACCGGGTGGTGTTCAACCACGACAAAGGCGGCCATCTCGCCACCGTAGAACTGAACGGTGAAACCCTGACCTCCCATCTGTTCAAAGCCGGCCAGGAACACCAGCGTCAGCAAGGCCAGCTGATCAGCCACTACCACTACGACGACCAGCAACGCCTGCACGCCCACGCCGTCACCCAACAGCAACACACCCTTTACCAACGCCACTACGACTACGACAAATCCGGCAACCTCATCCGCCTGCACGACACCCGCAAAGGCGAGCACTACTACCACTACGACCCGCTCAGCCGCCTCACCCGCGCCGACCACTCCCAAGGCGAGCAAGAGCACTTCGCACACGACCCCGCCGGTACCCTGCTCATGCAAAACCGACCCGGCCCCGACATCGTGGCGGGCAATCGCCTAATGATCCAAGGCGACCACCACTACGACTATGACGCCTTCGGCAACCTTATCCGCGAACGACGCGGCAAAGGTCATCAACTCGTCACCGAGTATCGCTACGACTGCCAGCACCGCCTGATCGGCATTAAAAAACCCAACGGCCAGACCGCCAGCTATCGCTATGACACGTTTGGGCGGCGGATCAGCAAAACCGTTGATGGCACAACTACCGAGTTTTTCTGGCAAGGCGACAGACTCATCGCCGAACATCAGGCAAATCGGCATCGCAGCTACCTTTACGAACCAGACAGCTTCCGTCCGCTAGCTTTGCTGGAAGGTTTTGGTCCAAAGGAAACCAAGGCCTACCACTACCAACTCGACCACCTCGGTACGCCGCAGGAACTTACCGCCCCCGATGGCGAAATCGTCTGGTCTGCGCATTACCGTTCTTATGGCGAAATCAGCCGCCTCGACATCAACAAAATTGACAACCCGCTGCGCTTCCAGGGTCAATACTTCGATCAAGAAAGCGGGCTGCACTACAACCGCCACCGCTACTACAATCCGGATGTCGGTCGTTACCTGACGCCGGATCCGGTAAAATTGGCGGGTGGGATTAATGCGTACCAATACGTACCCAATCCAACAGGATGGGTGGATCCGTTAGGGTTGAGCTCATGCCCTGGTGGAGACGGCTGCAAACAGGGCGCTACCCCTCAACGCTCTTCGCCAAGCGTCAACGTCGGAGAGCCCACTTTACCGCAACTGACGCGCGCTAAGCGTCAGGAAAGAATTGATGAGCTTGCTGAGGCGAACGCATATAGGCGCCTAGACGAATTGGAGAAGGCAACGCCAGGAGCACACTTTCTAGAGAAACACGGAGCACAGACTACACTCGCGTCTCAACTCGAACGTTTGAACACCGCAAGAAACCCGACGACAGGAACTATTGAGCGTTACACATCTGGGCCGAACGTAGGGGAGCCTAAATATCCGCCCGCCGCAACGCATTATCTCAGTCACAGGGATCAGTTAAACTCGATATATCGAGCCCAGCTTATTTTTAGAAGAAATGGACTCGCAGCATCGCTACAACCTATGGACATGGGCAAAACAGTTGGTGAGGGATATTCCAAAACCAATATGGAATATAGTCAGCAGCGTAAAGCAAGAGTGATATTAAATAATCAAGGCAAACCGAAAACCGCATACACGGAGAAATGACTAGAAAATGACAAACAAGCCGAGCATGTCAATAATCCGTGGTCTACTGTTCACCTACGACATTGAAAATACGGATGACTTTGAGCGAGAAAAACTCATCGCTTCAAAGGACATAAATAACGAAAAAGAACTCATCGAGCTATTTGATGAATTGACCAAGCCAGAATTTTTAGATTACAGCAGGGCCGAGCAAGAGTGGTTCATTACCTCGATCACACACTACCTAGCTATAAATGATGACTTTGATGAGGTTTTTAAAAATATGGCAACCTACTTCAGCGCGCCTGTAACTGATCAGAGAAAATTCATACAAATTCTTTTGACTTGTTTAGAGCGGTATCACAACACGACCAAGTCTAATAGTTGAACGCGAGTGCCCGAGCCCATTTACAGCAACCCCGCTCGCCAAGGCAAATGAGCCCCTGTGGCGAGCGAGCGAGCGAGCTTGCTCGCGCTGGGCCGCGCAGCGCAGGGCAAGCCTGCT